>JAYFRX010000101.1:0-8034 GCA_040946945.1 Burkholderia sp.
CGCTCACTTCGACCAACTGGGTGTGCCCCGACTCTCTTAACCTCAACTTCTCGAACCGCCCGGTGCGGACCCGCATGCCGGGTGGTGTGGCAGGGGTGCAGCCTCAGGGCTGCACCCTATGCCGATCGCGTGCGCCGTGTCAGGCGGTGGCGCCGGGGCGCGTCTGCCGCTGGTAGAGCAGGATCGACAGCGCCACGCCGGTCGCCGAGGCGACGGCCGCGAACAGGAACACCTGCGGATAGCCAAATTCGCCGGCCACGTAGCCTGCCAGCGGCCCCGTTACGCCCAGCGAAAGGTCGAGGAACACCGAATAGGCCGACAGCGACGCGCCGCGGCTGGCCGGCGGCACCAGGGCCACGGCCTCGACGCCGAGCGCCGGGAAGATCAGCGCAAAACCGAAGCCGGTCAGCGCGGCGCCGGCCAGCGCGACGTGCGGTGCCGGGGCCAGCCAGAGCAGCAGCAGGCCCAGGCACTCGACCACGAAAGAGACGATCGCCACCCGGAAGCCGCCGTAATGCTTGATGGTGTTGGCGAACAGCAGGCGCGAGCCGATAAACAGCAGGCCGAATACGGTCAGCGACAGCGCCGCGTTGGGCCAGTGGCGCGCCGCGTAGTAGAGCTCGATGAAGGTCGAGATCGAGCCGAAGCCGGTCGAGCCGAGTGCGAGGCCGATGCCGTGCGGCAGCACGCGCGTGAATACGCTAGCATAGGACATGCGCTCGCCGTGCACCACCGGTACCGGCACCAGGCGCAGCGCGAACCAGTAGCCGAGCGCGGCCAGCGCCAGCATCAGCACGCCGAGCAGGGCCGCATTGAGCGTATGCGCGATCGCCACGCCGATCGGCGCGCCGATCGCCAGCGCGCCATAGGTGGCGATGCCGTTCCAGGAGATCACGCGCGCGTTGTTGCTGACGCCGACGCGGCCGATGCCCCACAGGATCGCGCCGGTACCCACCAGGCTCTCGCCGACGCCGAGCGCTAGCCGGCTCGCCACCAGCAGCAACAGGCTCACCGCCGGCCGGTACGCGAACAGCAGCGCCACCAGCAGCAGCGCGCCGCTCGCGCCGCAGCCGAGCAGGCCGCGCAGCACCGTGCGCTTCGGTCCCAGCGTGTCGGCGCAGCGCCCTGCCAGCGGCCGCGAGGCCAGCGTCGCCAGGTACTGCACGCTGATCGCCGCACCCGCGATCACCGCCGAGAGTCCCAGCTCCTCGTGCACAAAACCCGGCAGCACCGCGAGCGGCAGGCCGATCGTCAGGTAGCAGACGAAGGTGAACGAGACGACGGACAGGATCTGCAGCGTCGTCGAGAACCCGCTGCGCGGGGTCGAAGCAGAATCGGATAACATGTGGGTGGAATCCAGCGGGGGCCAGAACAGTACGTCCGTAGAAACCCGAATTGTTGCATGGAACCGATCCCGGCGCATGGAGCGTTTAGTTCAGCGGACGAACGCTGTGGCGCGATCGCTGCGTCCGGATATTGGCGCGACAGTACGAGCCGCATGCGTTTCGCGCTATGGATTGCGAATTTCGGCGGTGATAGCTATGCGGGGCATAGACTCGGCAGTGGCACCACGGCTTTGCGGCCCGGCCCAGCCAGCCCGAGATTTCAACCCAGCGACCCCCGATGAGCCAGCCGATCCGTTTCTATCATCGTCAGACGATCCGCGAAGTCAGCGGCGCCGACGTGACCCGCACCGTCCTGCAGTACCTGCGCGAGGATGCGCATTGCACCGGCACCAAGGAGGGCTTGCGTCGAAGGTGCTTGCGGCGCCTGCACCGTGGTGGTCGGCGAACTGAACGCCGACAGCGGCGCTCAGTTCAAAGCCGTCAACACCTGCATCCAGTTCCTGCCCACGCTCGACGGCCGCGCGCTCTAGACCGTCGAGGACCTGTGCCAGCCCGACGGCTCGCTGCACCCGGTGCAGCAGGCGATGGTCGACTGCCACGGCTCGCAATGCAGCTTCTGCACAACCCGGCTTCGAGAAGTCAATGTGGGCGCTCTACGAGAAGCACGGCTGCGCGGCGTCCACGCGCACCGAGATCTCGGTGCGTTGACCGGCAACCTGTGCCGCTGCACCGGCTACCGGCCGATCGTCGATGCCACTGAGCGCATGTTCGAGATGGCACCGCCCGCCGGGCCCATCGACGAGGCCGCGCTGCGCGCCGCCAAGCCCGAGGCGTGTCTGCTGGCCGCTGGCAACACCAATATCGGCCTGTGTGTCACCAAGCAGGTGCATGTACCGGATCCATTTGTTTAGCAGGCCATTGAAATACCTCATGTAGCGATCATTCGCAACGAAGGCATAAACGTTAAACTTACCTGATTAGTTACTTGACTCCGGTACCATGAACACAAGTCGCGGATTAGGTTTTGTCGTAACGGCGGCTCGAAGCAGGCGCGGTACCATCGCGGGCAAATCGAAACGGCGGTTGAAACGGTAGGGCGAATTTAGCGAGATAGCGATGGGCATATTTGGCGTGATCGATAGCGTGGTACGTGCCCTTGAGGGCCGTTTTTAGGTTGCCGAGCATCGTGTTGACCCAGCGGAAGTCGGGGGCGCTGCGCGGCCTGACGGCCACCGCCCGTGACATTGGCGCTCATGACTGGCAGCTTTTTCCCAGCCATCGGGCCAGCGAGACCCGACCAGCGCGGCCTCGCATTGCGCTTCGTTGTCGTACTGTTCATGAAATTCTTTCATCGACAGACCGGCCTGAAACTGGATTCTGTTCATGGGCATGGCGCACGCTCCGTAAGCATCTGGCGAACGATACCTGATTTCATGCCTGCTTTGGAGTAAAGCAACTAATCAGGTGGGCTTATGTCATCGACGAGAGCGAGATGGAACGGATGCGTGGGCCAGATGGTTTTACTGAGTCCATGCTCACGGTGCTGAAGCTGGACGATTTTGTGCCGAAGGACCATCCGAACTGGTGCGAGTTCTTTTGCTGCAGGTGCTGTACTCGATTCGTAGCGAACGCATGCTGGTGGAATAGATTTTCTACAATATGCTGTTCCGCTGGTTCGTCGGCCTGCCGATGGGTGGGACCGTTTGGGACCACTCGATGTTCAGCAAGAACCGCGACCGGTTGCTCGAACACGGTGTGGTGTTGTTGCTCTTCAACGAGACAGTCGAGACCGCGCGCGAGCGTGGACATCTTTCTGGGGAGCACTTTAGCGTCGACGGTACATTGATTCAGGCATGGGCCGGACATAAGAGCTTTGTGCCGAAGGCAAGTCCAGACGAAGACGACGCACCTCCTGACGAACCGACCGCGCCGAATGACAACTGGCAGGGACACAAGCGCAGTAACGAGACGCACCAATCCACCACGGACGCTAGACACGATTTTGCGATCAGGCGCAGGTGGCAGGTGGCAAGAGCGGTGCCTGACGGGCTTCGAGGGGTGTCTTGAAGCCCAGTTTTTCGAGACGGCATTCGCGATTGTATTGTTCCTTGAACGAGACGGCGGCAGCACGAACTTCTTCAACGTTGTTGAACAGCCGTCCGTGGATGGCTTGCTCCTTCATGGTCCGATTGAAACGCTCGGCGACGCCATTGGTCTGCGGCTCAGCGACGAAGGCGTAGCTCGGCGTAATCCCCCAGAACTTGAGCTGGGCGCGGAAATCGTCCGACCTGTACTGCGAGCCGTGATCCATTCGCAGGGACAGTCCGCGGCCGGCATCAGCTTCGACCGATCCGAACTGCTCGCGCACCCCTTGGCTGATTGGCTCCAGTGCGGCAAAGCGGTCGCCCACTTTGGTGACGTGGATGCCAACACACGCCGCGTCGCAATGATCAACCGCAGCGAAGATCCAGACCAGGCCCTCATCGACGGTTTGAACCTTGGCGCCACCGGTGCCCACATCTCGTTAGGCCGATCAGTCGTCATTCGACCATCATGAGCGTTGGGCGGTTTCTGCGGTCGCCGGTGGGGCGAAAGCAGGCCGTTTTCGCGGATCAGCCGCGCCACACTGGCGCGGGACACGCGGATGTCGTCCTGAATGCGCAAGCGTGCCCAGACCTTGCGCGCCCTTTCGCCGACGAACGACGTACGAGCCAGATCGGCACGGATCGCCTCGAGCAGCTGTCGGTCCGACGCCTTGGGCTTCGGACCGCGCGCATGGGAGCAAGCTGGGCGACGTTGCTCAGCGCCCTGGCACGCTCGGCATAGATCGTCGCGCGCGGAAAATCGAGTGCCTGGCACACCCGCTGCAATCCGAAGGGTTTGCCTATCGTGGAGATCGCGCGGCTCATGTCGGCGCCTTCCGTACGCTCAAAGAGCGGCGCTCCTGCCGCTCGCGCTCCATGCGCAGCATTTCGACCTCCATGGTCAGTTCTCCGACGCGATGCACGGCTTCCTTGAGCTTGACTTCCAACGGATCAGTCTGGCGCGACTTCAGACCGGCTTCGATGCCTGCCAGGGCGAGTTCGCGCCATTGTTCGAGCTCGGCAATCGTGACGCCAACTTCGCGAGACACCGCGTCAATCGATTCGCCGCGCAGCAAGCGCAGGACGACAGCGCGTTTGCGCCCGACGGACCAGCGCTTGAATTCGGCGGCGCTGGCGGCGTCTACGGCCGCGCTACGCACGCCCTCCGTCGCTGCCAGCGCAACTTCCTGCATGTCTACCTTCTTCAACATCTCAGACATCCAGTTTGGATGCGTTTTACCCCAAATTTGTGTCTAGAAAAACCGGAGCCGCCGCACAATGACGCTCGATCATTTCCGCGAACTTCTCGTACGGCTTCAGGCGCTGCCACTTCAAACCCGCCTTTCCAGTTGTCGAAGAAACGACCTGCCCAACCTTCGCGTTCGTAGCCCCACCACTGCCCGAAGGACTCCTTTAAGAGGTAGGCAGTATGAGCCGATAATTGGCGGCACGCAGCGTCTTCAGCGACTACTTGCAGTCTGCACTCAGGTTCTCACGGCGCCTCAGCAACACATACTTTTGGCCTTTGATGTAGCGCCGGTCATTGCCTTCCAGGCGGGCATATTCGTTCTTGTGGACCTGATCCAGCGTATCCTCGAGATGCTTCATGACATGGAACTTGTCGAACAGAATCGCGGCCTGGGGCGCACGCTCCGGTGCGACGTTGCGGAACGGCTTCCACATGTCCATCATGATCAGCCGGATGCCGTTTACCTTCTTCTCGCCAAGCCAGTCATAGAACTGCTGCATGCTCGCCTCCGACCGGTTCTCGCCGCCAAACCAGATCGGCCGTCCTCGAAGCCGATCGCTCACGACGATCCGGTAGGTGTGGCCTTTGCGAATCGAAACCTCGTCGATGCCGATCACCTTCGGGGCCGGTGTACCGAACCGTTCCAATTGCGCTTGCATGTATTGCTTGTCGAGATCCTTGACCGTATGCCATCCAGGTGCAGCGCGTCGGCTATATACTTGACCGCGCTTTCCCGACAGCGGCGGCGCGGCCGACGTGCCACGCGAACCGCTTCGTGTAGTGCGGGTTGTCGGCAAGGAAGCTCAGCCGCTCGCGCTTCACCGTGCCGTCGCACTGACATCGAACGCCTCGCACCTCGAACGCCAGGTAGATGCGCGAGGGGCGCCGCTCGACAGATCGCATGCACGAGGTTGCTTGCGATCGTAGCGAGGACATATCCGGTTGCCTCCAGTGCAGGCCGTTTTTTTGAGCGCCGGACCAGCGCGATGACGGGTGCGACGCGATCGCCGAACACGCCGTGGATCTCTTGGAGAGGACGGAATCCTTCGAAGCGGTACGCGTCGGACAGACGCTTTCGTTTGCGTTAAGTAGCCATCGTGAAATCATGCCAGCTTTTTTGCAACATCCGAATCTCGCAAATTCACTCCCATATTGGCTATCAGGAATTTTCATGACGAAATTTACCCACACGATTCCACGAAGACCCCGGTAGACTAGCCTCAATGTCAACGCCGGCTCCGCTAATTTGTCCCCGATTTCCACCGATCCCGCCGAGGCGGCTGCCTGCGGTGCCGTTCGTGGTGCGCTGGCTCGGCTCGGCACCCTACGAGCCAACCTTTGAGGCGATGCGCGCCTTCACCGACTCACGCACGCCCGAGACGGACGACGAGATCTGGCTGGTCGAACATCCGCCCGTCTACACGCTCGGCCTGGCCGGTGACCCGACGCACCTGCTGGTGGCCGACAGCGGCGTGCCGCTGGTCAAGGTGGACCGAGGCGGGCAGATCACCTACCACGGCCCGGGTCAGATCGTCGCCTACCTGCTGGTCGAGCTGCGCCGCCGCAGGCTGACGGTGCGCGGCATGGTCGAGCGGCTCGAGCAGGCCGTGATCGACGCCCTCGCGGCTTATAATCTCGCGTCGGTCCGCAAGGCGAGTGCGCCCGGCATCTATGTGGAATCTGGGCCGCATGCGGGCGCGAAGATCGCCGCCCTCGGCCTGAAGATACGCAACGGATGCAGCTATCACGGGTTAAGCCTGAACGTCCGGATGGACCTCGGCCCGTTTCTCGCGATCAATCCGTGCGGCTACGCTGGACTCGAGACGGTCGACATGGCGAGCGTGGGCGTGCTCGCCGACTGGCGCGACGTGGCCGACACGCTCGTGCGCCGTCTGACCGCCAACCTCGACGGCACCACCGTCGCCGCATTGCCGCATGCACTGGAACACACGAATGACTGACGTAACCACAACCCCCGCCGCGGCCGAACCCGCCGTCTACGATCCGAGCGCGAAGCAGAAGGCCCAGGCCAAGACGGCGCGCATCCCGATCAAGATCGTGCCGATCGAGAAGCTCAAGAAGCCCGAGTGGATCCGCGTGAAGGCGATCACCGGCAGCTCGCGCTTCAACGAGATCAAGACCATCTTGCGCAAGCACAACCTGCACACGGTGTGCGAGGAAGCGAGCTGCCCGAACATTGGCGAGTGTTTCGGCAAAGGCACGGCGACCTTCATGATCATGGGCCACAAGTGCACGCGGCGCTGCCCGTTCTGCGACGTCGGCCACGGCCGCCCCGATCCGCTCGACCCGGACGAGCCGGTCAACCTGGCCAAGACGATCGGCGCGCTGCGCCTGAAGTACGTGGTGATCACCAGCGTCGACCGCGACGACCTGCGCGACGGCGGTGCCGGCCACTTCGTCGAGTGCATCCGCCATGTGCGCGAGCATTCGCCGGAAACCCGCATCGAGATCCTCACGCCGGACTTCCGCGGCCGCCTGGACCGCGCGCTGGGCATCCTCAATGCCGCACCGCCCGACGTCATGAACCACAACCTCGAGACGGTGCCACGCCTCTACAAGGAAGCGCGCCCGGGCTCGGACTACGCGCACTCGCTGAAGCTGCTGAAAGACTTCAAGGCGCTGCATCCAGACGTCGTTACCAAGTCCGGCCTGATGGTCGGCCTGGGCGAGACGCCCGAGGAAATCCTGCAGGTGATGCGCGACCTGCGCGAGCACGACGTCGCCATGCTGACCATCGGCCAGTACCTGCAGCCTTCCGAGCACCACCTGCCGGTGCGCGAATATGTGCATCCCGACGTCTTCAATATGTACGAGGAAGAGGTCTACAAGATGGGCTTCACGCATGCAGCGGTGGGCGCGATGGTGCGTTCGAGCTATCACGCCGACCTGCAGGCGCATGGTGCCGGCGTGGTCTGAGCCGCTTCGCCTACTTTCCAGTCCTGCTTCCTGGGCCGCTTCGGCGGCCATCATGAAGAACCTGTTGCGAGGCGGTTTTTTTGTTGTGTGCCGAGCATGCTCAACAGATCGGGGGTGGAAGTCCCCCTATCGCGAGGTTGGGTCTGAAAGAAGCGTGGAACAAAACCACGACCTGACAAACAGAAACCAGGTACGAGGCCTACTCGGTCGGACGAGCAAGCAACTTCTGGACTTGCCCCTGCATGACCGGACATGCGGTCACGCTTCGGTTGGTGAAGCTGCGCGCTGGCGGAATTCGCGTGGCGAGCAGTATTTCAAGGCGCTGTGCGGATGCGACTCGTTGTAGTGGTCAAACGCGATGGCCAAGTTTTGCAGTGCGGTTCTGACGTCAGGCTTGGGCATCCGCCAAACGTAGTCT
>JAYFRX010000102.1:0-8030 GCA_040946945.1 Burkholderia sp.
CTCCCCGATGCGCGCGATGTATTCGACTCTAGCATCTTCGGCTTTCCGCGCGCCTACATCACTGCGAGCGATCGCTTCTGCATACCGACGGTTTTAGTCGCCGCGCAGCGGCTTACCTTGACCACCATGAGCCAAGCTGATTTCGATCCGGTCGTCTATCTGAGCGTGTCCTCGCAGGAGCAATGGGTGTCGCTGTACGCGGTGGAGGGCAGCGGCCGCAAGCCGTTCCGGCTGCCACAGCACCTGGCGCGGCTGGACCGCAGCCTGAAGAAGCTCGGCATCTCCAACCCACGCGAGGACGCCGGCTCCGGTTTTTCTAGACACAGATTTGGGGTAAAACGCATCCCAACTGGAGTCTGAGATGTTGAAGAAGGTAGACGTGTAGGAAGCCGCGCTGGCGGCGAATTCAAGCGCTGGTCCGTCGGGCGCAAACGCGCTGTCATCCTGCGTTTGCTGCGCGGCGAATCGATTGACCCGGTGTCTCGCGAAGTTGGCGTCACGATCGCCGAGCTCGAACAATGGCGCGAACTGGCCCTGGCAGGCATCGAAGCCGGTTTGAAGTCGCGCCAGACCGATCTGTTGGAAATCAAGCTCAAGGAAGCCGTGCATCGCGTCGGCGAACTGACCATGGAGGTCGAAATGCTGCGCATGGAGCGCCGCCCTTTGAGCGTCTGGAACTCGTCGACATGAGCCACACGATCTCCGCGACAGGCAAACCCTTCGGATTGCAATGAGTATGCCAGGTGCTCGACTTTCCGCGCTCAACGATCTATGCCGAGCGCGCCAGGGCACTCAACAAGGTCACCCCACTTTGCTTGCCCCTGTCCGACGTGGCCCAAAGCCCAAGGCGCCCGATCACGAGCGGCTCGCAGCTGTTCGCGCCGATCTGACTCGCACGCTGTTCGTCGGCGAAGGGGCGCGCAAGGTCTGGGCACGCTTGCGCATTCAGGACGACATCCGCGTGTCCCGAGCCCGTGTCTCGCCGCTGATGCGCGAACACGGCCTGCTTTCGCCCCATCGGCAACCGCAGAAACCGCTTAATGCTCACGATGGTCGAATGACGACTAATCGGCCTAATGAGAGGTGGGGCGCCGATGGCGCGAAGGTTCAAACCGTCGATGAGGGCCTGGTCTGGATCTTCGCTGCGGTTGATCATTGCGACGCGGCGTGTGTTGGCATCCACGTCACCAAAGTGGGCGACCGCTTTGCCGCACTGGAGCCAATCAGCCAAGGGGTGCGCGAGCAGTTCGGATCGGTCGAAGCTGATGCCGGCCGCGGACTGTCCCTGCGAATGGATCACGGCTCGCAGTACAGGTCGGACGATTTGCGCGCCCAGCTCAAGTTCTGGGGGATTACGCTGAGCTAGGCCTTCGTCGCTGAGCCGCAGACCAACGGCGTCGCCGAGCGTTTCAATCGGACCATGAAGGAACAAGCCATCCATGGACGGCTGTTCAACAACGTTGAGAGGTTCGTGCTGCCGCCGTCGCGTTCAAGGACCGATACAATCGCGAATGGCGTCTCGAAAAACTGGGCCTCAAGCCCCCCTCGAAGCCCGTCAGGCAACGCTCTTGACACTTGCCGCCTGATCGAAAAATTGCGTCTAAACAACCGGATCCGGTACACATCTTGTTGACGAAGGCGATGCGCGGCACCTTGTATTTGTTGGCCTGGCACCAAACCGTTTCCGATTGCGGCTGCACGCCGCCCACCGAGTCGTAGACCATGCAGGCACCGCGTCGAGCACGCGTATCGAGCGCTCGACCTCGATCGTGAAGTCGACGTGCCCAGGGGTGTCGATGATGTTGATGCGGTGCTCGGGATAGTTGCCAGCCATGCCTTTCCAGAACGCAGTGGTCGCGGCCGACGTGATCGTTATGCCGCGCTCCTGCTCCCTTCAGTCCATCGTTGCCGCACGGTCATGCACTTCGCCGATTTTGTGACTCACGCCGGTGTGGAACAAGATGCGCTCGGACCGAAAAGCCGCATCGGACATGCCGGAGCGGGCGATCCAGGGGAAAATTCGGGGAGGACGCGGCAGCGCCGGACGACGTCCCAGCCCGGGCGCGAGGCCCAGTATGGCGCGCGCGGCGCGAACTTTCAAGCCTGCCCGCGCGCAGTCGCGCCGTCAGGCTGCTGCACACAAGGACGTCGTGCCGGGCGCACTCACTGCTGTTGCGGCTGGCGGCAGGCCCTCGAGCTTCATGCCCGGCTTGATGCCCTTGGCCGCGAACCAGCCCTTGCTCATTTCCAGCGCATAGACGCCATTGTTGCGCGGGCAATGGTTGTCGGTGGTCTCGGCCTGCATCTCGTCGATGTCGGTGACGGTGCCGTCGGCGCGGATGAAGGCGATCGACAGCGGAATCAGCGTGTTCTTCATCCAGAAACAATGGACCGCATTCTCGTTGAAGACGAACAGCATCCCCTCGTTCGGCGCGAGCTGGCTGCGGTACATTAGTCCCTGCTCCCGATCGGCGTCGTTGGCGGCCATGGCCGCGTCGATCACGTACATGCCAGCGCGCAGCTTGACGCGCGGAAACTCGCTCGGCTGCTTCGCGCCCAGCGGGATGCCGTTCGATTGCGCGAGGGCGGACGCGATGCCGCCGGCGGCAAGCGCGAGCGCGACGGGAAACACGGCAAGGCCCACGAGGCGGGATAGCGAAGAGCGCGGGAAGAATCGCACGACGGAACTCCTGAACGGGTATCCTGAACGGATAATACGAGGGCTGCATGGTACGCGATGCGCGCACGACGGTGCAGCAGGGATGCACACCTCGAAGCCCGGTGAAAGCTTCGCGGCCGGGCGCGCTTCACGCGGCGCCCAAATAAAAAGGCAGATCGCCTTGCGGTGATCTGCCTTTCAATGGCACGGGAGCCGAACTGCCGGCCCCGATGATTTTTACATCCTGCTTACTTAATTTGAAGCAGCTGCCGGTGCTGCTGCGTCGCTTGAAGCTGCCTTTTTCTTCGAAGCGTGTTTCTTGGCAGCGTGCTTCTTGTTCGTTGTCTTCGTGGCCGGTGCCGAAGCGGCTTCCGGAGCAGCGGCCAAAGTCGAAGCTTGTGCGAATGCAGCCGTTGCGAACAGGCCAGCGACCAGAGCGGCGATCAGTTTGTTCATCTTGTGTTTCCTTAGCTTTAGTTAAATTAACCAAATGACTGACCCGGCATAGGAGTCAATTCGACTAACGAAGCCATCCACCTTTCGGTTGACAGATGCGACAGGAAATTTTTCCTGACGCTGCGGACACGGCTGTCGGCGGCTTAGGTCTCGTCTCGAAGGACCAAGCTATCCGGCCTTGGTACCAAGGCCGGATAGCTTCCGGTCGGCATTTCGGCATCTGCGTCTGATAATGGGCGGTCGAGAGGATCGGTTGACGCGCGTCATGAAATTTTCATGCGTAGGGCGAAAAACCGTCCCAGGGCGCGCGCGGCGGCAACGCGAGCGTGTCACCCGGTGCAAGGCCCAGCGCAAAGGGGTCGAGCGCGCCGATGCCGACGTGAACCAAGCGCAAGGTCGGGTAGCCGACCGCGGCCTTCATGCGGCGTACCTGGTGGTTCTTGCCATTGGTGCAGGTGGTGGGAATCGCGGCGCGAAAACGCACCGGCGGATTGCGCGCCCACAGCGTGTTGGGCAGTTCGACATAGTTGGCGTGGCAGGGACGCTTCACGTAATCGCCGAAATCGACGCCGTGCGCCAGCGTCGGGCGCGCCTTCCACCTGGGCCCAGTAGCGCTTGATCAGCTTGTGGCCCGGTTCGGCGATGCGCGCCTGCAGCGCGCCGTCGTCGGTCAGCAGCAGGCCTTCGCTGTCGACGTCTACTCGGCCGGTCGGGTAGACGTCGGGCGTGCGCACCCAGCCGCCCAGCGAGGGCCGGGTTTCGTGCGCAGAGAACTGGCAGATGGTGCCGAACGGCTTTTTGAGGGCGATCAGGGGCATCGGAAAAGCGGGGCGCGGCGCGGGCCGCGTTGTATGGCAAATAGCGGAATCTTAATGGACAATAGGGAACGCTAAGTCTTTTGTCTTATGTAAGAATTTATGGTCGTCGGCAGCTGTGCGTGTTGCTTCGCACCACCTTGCCCGGTCAGGGCGCTAGAATAGCAGGCAAGATTTTCTGTGTTTCTGTGTATTAGCCAGGCAACTACACGTTTTCCAATCAGCCCAGCCATTCACTGGAGTCGACCATGCCGTATCAACACATCGTGGTTCCGGACGGGGGTGACAAGATCACCGTCAATCTGGATTTGACGCTCAACGTGTCGAATCAGCCGATCATCCCCTACATCGATGGCGATGGCTGCGGCGTGGACGTCACACCGGTGATGCTGAAGGTGGTCAACGCCGCGGTGGAAAAGGCTTACGGCGGCCGGCGCAAAATTCACTGGATGGAGATCTACGCAGGCGAGAAGGCTACGCGCCTCTATGGTCCCAATGTCTGGCTGCCCGAGGAGACGGTCCAGGTGGTGCGCGACTACCTGGTCTCGATCAAGGGCCCGCTCACCACGCCGGTCGGCGGCGGCATCCGTTCGCTGAACGTTACGCTTCGCCAGGAACTCGATCTCTACGTCTGCCTGCGCCCGGTGCGCTACTTCAGGGGCGTGCCCTCGCCGGTGTGTGCCCCGGAGAAGACCGACATGGTGATCTTCCGTGAGAACTCGGAAGACATCTACGCCGGCATCGAATGGCCGGCCGACTCGGAGCAGGCCAAGAAGGTGATCGGCTTCCTGCGCGAGGAGATGGGGGCCAAAATTCGCTTCCCCGACAGCTCCGGGCTCGGCATCAAGCCGGTCTCGCGTGAGGGCACCGAGCGCCTGGTGCGCAAGGCGATCCAGTACGCGATCGACCACGACCGCAAGTCGGTGACCCTGCTGCACAAGGGCAACATCATGAAGCACACCGAAGGCGCGTTCCGCGACTACGGTTACGCCCTGGCCCTGAAGGAATTCGGCGGCGAGCTGATCGACGGCGGTCCCTGGGTGCGCGTGAAGAACCCCAGGACGGGCGCCGAGATCACCATCAAGGATTCGATCGCCGACGCCTTCCTGCAGCAGATCCTGCTGCGCCCTGCCGAATACGACGTGATCGCCACGCTGAACTTGAATGGCGACTATATTTCCGATGCACTGGCCGCGCAGGTCGGCGGGATCGGCATCGCGCCGGGCGCGAACCTGTCGGATTCGGTGGCGATGTTCGAGGCCACCCACGGCACGGCACCGAAGTACGCTGGCAAGGATTACGTGAACCCGGGCTCGGAAATCCTGTCTGCCGAAATGATGCTGCGCCACCTCGGCTGGACCGAGGCGGCCGACCTGATCATCGCCTCGATGGAGAAGTCGATCCAGCAAAAGCGTGTCACTTACGATTTTGCGCGGCTGATGGAGGGCGCGACGCAGGTGTCGTGCTCGGGCTTTGGCAACGTGCTGATCGAAAACCTGTAAGCAAGCCCAGCTGTATCGCCGGGGCGATCCGGCCACCCCGGCGCGCGGCCGATGTCGCCGGGACAAGAAAGCGGTTCGTCGGCCCTGCATTCGTGGTTGGTTAAATCGCGGCGTAGTTGGTTTGCTGTCAGCGATCTTCTGTAAATTTCTCGGTTCCAAGCATTAAACATGTCTACATCCAAGATCATCTACACCCTCACCGACGAAGCTCCGGCGCTCGCGACCTATTCGCTGCTGCCGATCGTCAAGGCCTTCACGCATTCGTCGGGCGTCGACGTCGAAACGCGTGACATCTCGCTGGCCGGCCGCATCATTGCCGCCTTCCCCGAGGCGCTGACGCCCGAGCAGAAGATCAGTGACGACCTGACGGAACTCGGCCAGCTCACGCTGCGCCCGGAAGCGAACATCATCAAGCTGCCGAACATCAGCGCCTCGGTGCCGCAGCTCAAGGCCGCCATCGCCGAGCTGCAGGCGCAGGGCTACAAGCTGCCGAACTACCCCGACGAAGCGGGCAACGACGCCGAGAAGGACGTCAAGGCGCGCTACGACAAGATCAAAGGCAGTGCCGTGAACCCGGTGATGCGTGAGGGCAACTCGGACCGCCGCGCGCCGCTGTCGGTCAAGAGCTACGCCCGCAAGCACCCGCACAAGATGGGTGCCTGGACCGCCGATTCGAAGTCGCACGTCTCGAGCATGAGCGAGGGCGACTTCTACGGCAGCGAGAAGTCAGCGCTGATCGGAACGGCCAGCAACGTCAAGATCGAGCTGACCACGGCCGACGGCACGAAGAAGGTACTGAAGGAAAAGACCGCCGTGAAAGCTGGCGAGATCATCGACGCCTCGCTGATGAGCCGCGCCGCGCTGCGCAGCTTCCTGGAAGCGCAGGTCGCCGACGCGAAGGCCAAGGACGTGCTGTTCTCGGTGCACCTGAAGGCCACCATGATGAAGGTGTCCGATCCGATCCTGTTCGGCCAGGTGGTCTCGGTGTTCTATGAAGACGCGCTAGCCAAGCATGCCGACACGCTCGCCAAAATCGGCTTCAACCCGAACAACGGCATCGGCGACCTGTACGCGCGCCTGAAGGACCTGCCGGCAGAAACGTGCGAAGCGATCGCAGCCGACATCAAGGCCCAGTACGAGAAGCGCCCGCACTTGGCAATGGTCAACTCGGACAAGGGCATCACTAACCTGCACGTGCCGAGCGACGTGATCATCGATGCCTCGATGCCCGCCATGATCCGCGACTCGGGCGGCATGTGGGGTGCCGACGGCAAGCTGCACGATGCCAAGGCCGTGATTCCGGACCGCTGCTACGCGGGCGTGTATCAGGCCGTGATCGACGACTGCAAGCAGCATGGCGCGTTCGACCCGGTGACGATGGGCAGCGTGTCCAACGTCGGCCTGATGGCGCAAGCGGCCGAGGAATACGGTTCGCACGATAAGACCTTCCAGATCCCGGCCGATGGCGTGGTGCGCGTCACTGACGAAGCCAGCAACGTGCTGCTCGAGCACACGGTGCAGACGGGCGACATCTGGCGCATGTGCCAGACCAAGGATGCTTCGGTGCAGGACTGGGTCAAGCTGGCCGTGAACCGCGCGCGCGCCTCGAACACGCCGGCCGTGTTTTGGCTCGACGCGAACCGCGCCCACGACGCGCAGATCATCAAGAAGGTCGAGCAGTACCTGAAGGATCACGACACAAACGGTCTCGATATCCGCGTGCTGCCGCCGGTCGAGGCGACGCGTTTCTCGCTGGAGCGCATCCGCGCCGGCAAGGACACCATCTCGGTGACCGGCAACGTGCTGCGCGACTACCTGACCGACCTGTTCCCGATTATGGAACTGGGTACCAGCGCCAAGATGCTGTCGATCGTGCCGCTGATGGCCGGTGGTGGCGGCATGTTCGAGACGGGCGCGGGCGGTTCGGCGCCGAAGCACGTTGAGCAGTTCAACGAGGAAGGCTTCCTGCGCTGGGATTCGCTCGGCGAGTTCCTCGCGCTGACCGCCTCGCTGGAGCATCTGGGCAACCAGTACCACAACTTGAAGGCGCTGGTGCTGGCCAAGACGCTCGACCAGGCCACCCACAAGTTCCTCGACGGGAACCGTTCGCCGGCACGCAAGGTGGGTGGCATCGACAACCGCGGCAGCCACTTCTACCTGTGCCTGTTCTGGGCCCAGGCGCTGGCCGCGCAGACCGATGACGCGGAACTGGCCGCGCAATTCGCCGGCGTCGCCAAGACGCTGACGGAGAACGAAGCGCGCATTGTCGAGGAACTCGGCGCGACGCAAGGCAAGCCGGTCGACATCGGCGGCTACTACCGCCCGAACGCCGAGCTGACCAGCAAGGCGATGCGCCCGAGCGCGACGCTCAACGACGTGGTCGACGCGCTGGCCAAGTAAGCCAGATCAGGCCCGGCACGGTTTACACGTGGACGATTTCCCAGTCTTCGAGCTGCCCCGGGATATCGAGCGTCAAGGTAAGCCGCTGCGCGGCGACTAAAACCGTCGGTATGCAGAAGCGATCGCTCGCAGTGATGTAGGCGCGCGGAAAGCCGAAGATGCTAGAGTCGAATACATCGCGCGCATCGGGGAGGACCT
>JAYFRX010000103.1:0-8014 GCA_040946945.1 Burkholderia sp.
CTCCCCGATGCGCGCGATGTATTCGACTCTAGCATCTTCGGCTTTCCGCGCGCCTACATCACTGCGAGCGATCGCTTCTGCATACCGACGGTTTTAGTCGCCGCGCAGCGGCTTACCTTGACCACCAGAACATAGTCCGCGCCGGCCGCCACGATCATCTGGGCGATCCCGCGCTACGCGTCCATCGCGTCGATCGTCACGATCGCCCTCGACAGGTCGAGGGCCTCTAGTAGCAACGGAATCGCAGTGATCTCGTTGCTCTTCTCGTCGATTGCGATCTGTCCCAGGCTCAAGCCTTTATCAGAACGCCACGCCGAGACCAGATGCAGCGGATGCCCGCTACGGCCCGCGTTGCCGCGCACCGTCTTGCCGTCAATCGCGAAGTTGCAGGCCCGCGAGGCTCGGACACAGGTGCCCCACCCATTCGATGAAGCAGCGCTCGAAGGCAACCGGGCTCAATCCGCTGAACACCCGCCTGAACGTGTCTTCGCATGGAATTCCGTTCGCGTAAGCCAGATGCTTGCGCAGCCACCCCAGTTAGGTTCGCCCCCACAGCGCCATCGTCTCCCAGTCTTCCACTCCGCACCGGACGGCGCACAGCGCCGTCAGTACAATCTCGTCCAGCGGGTAACGGCGCTGACGGCACCGCGGATCCCGGCAACTCAACGCCATGATCGAAGGCATCTCTCGTTTCGCCAAAAATCGAGAGTAAACCCCAGCACGCCGATGTTTACAACCATTCACTTCCGCACGCTCAACCTTGCCACACCGACCTCTTCATGCGGAAGCCCTGAGCTGGTGCTGCCGCGCGGGAGCGGATCGGACTTTCGGATATAATCCAAAATTTTACAAGACGTTTCTAGTTGCCGTGGGAAAAAGACCATGCCGATTTACGCCTATCGTTGCGACGCGTGCAGTTTCGCCAAGGACGTGCTTCAGAAGATGAGCGACGCGATGCTGTCCCTTTGTCCGGAATGCGGCAAGGATGCCTTGCGCAAGCAGGTCACCGCAGCCGGGTTCCAGTTAAAGGGCTCGGGCTGGTACGTGACCGACTTCCGAGGTGGTTCGGGCGGCGCCAGTGCTGCCTCGACCAGCGCGCCGGCCGAGGCTGGTGGCAGCGCCTCCGGCGGGAAAGCCTCCACCGGCGGCGAGGCAACCAAGCCCGCCGCCGCGCCGGCAGCAGTACCCGCGGTAGCGGCTCCGGCGGTGCCGGCCGCTGCCAGTGATACCTGATCGTCCGGCGCCCGGGTCCGGGCGCCGGCTTGTGCGCGCCGAGATCTGGCTGCTTACCTGACGGCAGATAATGAAGAAAACGACCCTCAAAACGGTATTCCTGACCGGCCTGCTGGTCCTCGTTCCGCTGGCGATCACGCTGTGGGTGCTCGGCTCGGTGATCGGCATCATGGACCAGACCTTGCTGCTGCTGCCCGAATCCTGGCAGCCCGAGCGCCTGCTGGGCTTCCACCTGCCCGGCATCGGCTCGGTCTTGACACTGGCCTTCATCTTCGTCGTCGGGCTGGCCACGCAGAATTTCATCGGCCAGAAGCTGGTCACGTGGTGGAATGCGGTGGTGCGGCACATCCCGGTGGTCGGGCCGATCTACAGCAGCGTCAAGCAAGTCTCGGACACGCTGCTGTCGAGCAGCGGCAATGCTTTCCGCAAGGCGCTGCTGATCGAGTACCCGCGCCGCGGTTCCTATACGATCGGCTTTCTGACCGGCGTGCCGGGCGGCGACGTGGTCAACCACCTGAAGGCAGAGTACGTGAGCGTCTACGTGCCGACCACGCCGAATCCCACCTCGGGCTTCTTCCTGATGGTGCCGAAAAGCGAGGTGGTTGAGCTCGACATGTCGGTCGACGCTGCGCTGAAGTACATCGTCTCGATGGGCGTGGTCGCGCCCTCGGTGCCCGTGCCCGCACCGGCGCGGCCGCCCGTCGAGCCGCCGCTGTAGTTCCCGGGTGCCAGCCGCGCCCCGTTGATCAAAAACCGAACGAAAGCAAACATCATGTCGATGCGAACTGAATACTGCGGTCTCGTGACCGAACACCTGCTGGGCCAAACCGTGTCGCTGTGCGGCTGGGTACATCGCCGTCGCGATCACGGCGGTGTGATCTTCATCGACCTGCGCGATCGTGAAGGCCTTGTGCAGGTTGTGTGCGATCCGGATCGCGCCGAGATGTTCGCCGCCGCCGAAGGCGTGCGCAACGAGTTCTGTATCCAGGTCAAGGGCCTGGTGCGCGGTCGCCCGGACGGCACGATCAACGCGGACCTCAAGAGCGGCAAGATCGAGGTGCTGTGCCATGAGCTGACGGTGCTGAACCCGTCGGTCACGCCGCCGTTCCAGCTCGACGACGACAACCTCTCCGAAACCACGCGCCTCACGCATCGCGTGCTCGACCTGCGTCGCCCGCACATGCAGAACAACCTGCGCCTGCGCTACCGCGTGGCGATCGAGGTGCGCAAGTACCTGGACGAGCAGGGCTTCATCGATATCGAAACGCCGATGCTAACCAGGAGCACGCCGGAAGGAGCGCGCGACTACCTGGTGCCCTCGCGCGTCAACACGGGCCAGTTCTTCGCGCTGCCGCAGTCGCCGCAGCTGTTCAAGCAGCTGCTGATGGTGGCGAACTTCGATCGCTACTACCAGATTACCAAGTGCTTCCGCGACGAGGACCTGCGCGCCGACCGCCAGCCCGAATTCACCCAGATCGACTGCGAGACTTCATTCCTCGGCGAGCAGGAGATCCGCGACCTGTTCGAGGAAATGATCCGCCACGCCTTCAAGAAGACGATCGGCGTCGAGCTCGACACCAGCTTCCCGGTGATGCCGTATTCGGAAGCGATGGCGCGCTTCGGCTCGGACAAGCCGGACCTGCGCGTCAAGCTCGAATTCACTGATCTGACCGACGCCATGAAGGACGTCGAGTTCAAGGTGTTCAGCACGCCGGCCAACTCGAAGGACGGCCGCGTCGCAGCACTGCGCGTGCCCAAGGGCAGCGAGCTCACGCGCGGCGATATCGACGGCTACACCGAATTCGTGCGCATCTACGGTGCCAAAGGCCTGGCCTGGATCAAGATCAACGAGAAGGCGAAGGGCCGCGCCGGCCTGCAGAGCCCGATCGTCAAGAACTTGCATGACGCCTCAATCGCGGCGATCCTGGAGCGTACCGGTGCCCAGGACGGCGACATCATCTTCTTTGCGGCGGATCGCGCGAAGGTCGTCAACGACAGCCTTGGCGCGCTGCGCCTGAAAATCGGCCACTCGGAATTCGGCAAGGCCAACGGCCTGGTCGAATCGGGCTGGAGGCCGCTGTGGGTAGTCGACTTTCCGATGTTTGAGTACGACGAGGACGAGGCCCGCTACGTAGCTGCGCACCACCCGTTCACGAGCCCGAAGGACGAGCACCTCGAGCACCTCGAGACCGACCCGAGCCGGTGCTTAGCCAAGGCCTACGACATGGTGCTGAACGGCTGGGAAATCGGCGGTGGCTCGATGCGGCTCTTCCAGGAAGACGTGCAGAGCAAGGTGTTCCGCGCGCTGAAGATCGGGCCGGACGAAGCGCAGGCGAAGTTCGGCTTCCTGCTCGACGCGCTGCAATACGGCGCGCCCCCGCACGGCGGCATCGCCTTCGGCCTGGACCGCATCGTCACGATGATGGCGGGCGCCGATTCGATCCGCGACGTGATCGCGTTTCCGAAGACCCAGCGCGCCCAGGATCTGCTCACGCAGGCGCCGAGCCCGGTCGACGAGCGCCAGCTCAAGGAACTGCACATCCGTCTCCGCCAGCCAGAAGCGCTGAAGGCCTGAAGCTTCGGTAAGCGGCTCGGGTCGACCGTTTCCCCATGCTGATTTTTCTGCCGCATGATGGGTGCCTTCAAATCGACGGAAGCAACCATGGCGAACTTAGAGGCCAGTTCAAAAAGACTGCTCGGTACGCCTGAAGATGTTCCAGCAGACGAGAGCGCAGCCGAATTTGAAGAATGCTTCGTGAATGTCAGCTCGACTATCGAAGCGTATGCGAAGACGACGGAAGTTCTGGAGCCACGAGTGAGTCCGTTCAACGACCCAACGGAATTTGCCCAGACCGCTGCCATGTTCAGTGCGGCGCCTTGCGATCATCGGTTTGATGCCGCGTTCACGCAATCGTTGACGATGCGGATCGGAATCGTAACCACGAGCGGCATAGATGACCTTGGGTCTCTGAAGGGGTCGGCCGCGCGCGCCGCGGATCGGGGGAATCGCGTCGACGAGCGGCGGCAACTGGGTGACGTCGTTGCGGTTCGCGCCGATCAGGATGGCGCTGATGGGAACGCCATTGGCATCTGCGAGGATGGGGTGCTTGGAACCGGGTCGCGCGCGATCCGTAGGGTTCGGGCCAGTTTTTCGCCCGCCCCAACAGATCGTACCGACGAGGAATCGACGGCAGCGTATGAAAGATCGATCTGCCCGGCCTCGCGCAACGTGTCGAACAGCAGTTCGTGCAGTCGATCCCATACTCCTGCTTTGCGCCAGTCGTTCAGTCGTCGCCAGCAGGGTCGGGCCGGAGCCAAAGCCCAATACGGTTGGCAGATGGTTCCATCGCAGACCGGTTTTCAACACGAACAGGATGCCATTCAACGCGGCCCGATCGGATACGCGTTGGCGACCAGGATGCTCTTTGCGCCGGGGCTTGGGCGGCGGCAGTAACGGTTCGCTCAGTGTCCACAATTCGTCATCAATGATTGGCGCTTCCATCCCTTGGGTTCCGTCGTTCAGACATCCAAGGTTAGCAGCTTGCCGAGAAAGTAAACAGCCCCTCATTGGTTTTCCTGATTAGTTACTTGACTCCGAAGCAGGCATGAAATCAAGCATCGTTCGCCAGATGCTTACGGAGCGTGCGCCATGCCCATGAACAGAATCCAGTTTCAGGCCGGTCTGTCGATGAAAGAATTTCAGGAGCAGTACGTCAACGAAGCGCAATGCGAGGCCGCGCTGGTCGGGTCTCGCTGGCCCGATGGCTGTGGGTGTGCCCTCGACGCAAGGGCACGCGCTACGCCAGCGCCTACAACAGCCGGCGACTATGGAAATGCCTCAGCCAGTCCTGCCGGTACTCAATGCTCGGCCATCGTCGGAACGATATTCGAGAAGACGAAATTGTCGCTGACGACCTGGTTTCTGGCGATCTACCTGGTGACGCAGAGCAAGAACGCCATCAGCGGACTGGAGCTCAAACGCTAGCTTGGCGTGAGCTACAAGACGGTCTGGCTCATCAAGCACAAGTTGCTGGAGACCATGTGGCTGAAGAGCGACGCCGGCTCGACGAGCGGGTCGAGGTCGACGACGCCTGTCTGGGCGGGAAACGCTCCGGGGGTAAGGCTGTGGGCGGGGCGCGCCCGGCAAGACGCCGTTTGTAGCGGCCATGCAGACCTCTGACGATGGCCGTCCTCTGTTCATGCGGCTCTCTCGCCCGTGCCGGGATTTACCAAAGCGGCCCTTGAGGTCTGGGCGGCCAGCAGCCTGATGCCCACCGCGTGCGTCGTTTCCGATGGCCTGTGGTGTTTCGACGGCGTGACGCAAAAGGCTGCCAGTCATGAGCGCCATGTCACGGGCGGTGGCCGTCAGGCCGCGCAGCGCCCCCCGAGTTCCGCTGGGTCAACACGATGCTCGGCAACCTGAAAACGGCCCTCAAGGGCACGTACTACGCTATCAATCACGCCCAATATGCCCATCGCTATCTCGCTGAATTCGCCTACCATTTCAACCGCCGTTTCGATTTGCCCGCGATGGCGCCGCGCCTGCTTCGGGCCGCCGTTACGACAAAACCTCATCCTCGCCTTGTGTTGATGGTCTCGGATTCAAGTAACTAATCAGGACTATTTTTGGGACACCGCCATCGAATCGATTGACGGGGTGTCTTGCGAAGTTGGCGTCACGATCGCCGAGCTCGAACAATGGCGCGAACTCGCCCTGGCAGGCATCGAAGCCGGTCTGAAGTCGCGCCAGAACGATCCGTTGGAAGCCAGGCTCAAGGAAGCCGTGCATCGCGTCGGTGAACTGACCATGGAGGTCTCGAAATGCTGCGCATGGAGCGCGAGCGGCGGGAGCGCCGCCCTTTGATCGCCAGGAGCTCGTCGACATGAGCCACACGATCTCCGCGATAGGCAAACCCTTCAGATTGCAATGGGTATGCCAGGTGCTCGACTTGTCGCGCTCCACGATCTATGCCGAGCGGGCCAGGGCGCTCAACAAGGTGACCCCACTTGCCCCTGTCCGACGTGGCCCAAAGCCCAAGGCACCCGATCACGATCGGCTCGCAGCTGTTCGCACCGATCTGACTCGCACGCCGTTCGTCGGCGAAGGGGTGCCCAAGGTCTGGGCACGCTTGCGCATTCAGGACGACATCCACGTGTCCCGAGCCCGTGTTTCGCCGCTGATGCGCGAACACGGCCTGCTTTCGCCCCATCGGCAACCGCAGAAACCGCCCAATGCTCACGATGGTCGAATGACGACTGATCGGCCTAACGAGAGGTGGGGCGCCGATGGCGCCAAGGTTTAAACCGTCGATGAGGGCCTGGTCTGGATCTTCGCTGCGGTTGATCATTGCGGCGCGACGTGTGTTGGCATCCACGTCACCAAAGTGGGCGACCGCTTTGCCGCACTGGAGCCAATCAGCCAAGGGGTGCGCGAGCAGTTCGGATCGGTCGAAGCTGATGCCGTCCGCGGACTGTCCCTGCGAATGGATCACGGCTCGCAGTACAGGTCGGACGATTTCCGCGCCCCGCTCAAGTTCTGGGGGATTACGCCGAGCTACGCCTTCGTCGCTGAGCCGCAGACCAACGGCGTCGCCGAGCGTTTCAATCGGACCATGAAGGAGCAAGCCATCCACGGACGGGTGTTCAACAACGTTGAAGAAGTTCGTGCTGCCGCCGTCGCGTTCAAGGACCGATACAATTGCGAATGGCGTCTCGAAAAACTGGGCTTCAAGACACCCCTCGAAGCCCGTCAGGCACCGCTCTTGCCACTTGCCGCCTGATCGAAAAATCGTGTCTAAACAACCCCCGATCCGGCACACTGATCAGACCGCTCGCGCTCCGTTCGAGCGTCGCCTACGTGGTCGACCAGAACAGCTCGGAGCAGTTGTTCGCCAAGAACTCTCGCGCGGTGGCACCGATCGCCTCGATCTCCAAGCTGATGATCTCGATGGTCGTGCTCGATTCGAAGGCTTCGCGCGACGAGCAGATCGCCGTCACCGACGAAGACCGCGATCACGAGAAAGGCACCGACTTGCGACTGTTCGTGGGGTCGGCCGCTGTCGCGGGAAGACATGCTGTACATCGCCCTGATGGCGTCGGAGAACCGCGCGGCGGCCGCGCTTTCGCGGCTACTATCCCCGGGCGGCCGTCCGGCATTCATCGCGGCGATGAACGCGAAGGCGAAATCGCTGGCCATGACCGACACGCACTTCGAGAACTCGACGGGTCTGAAGAGTCTGAACGTGTCGAGCGCGCGCGACCTGGTCAAAATGATCGACGCGGCCTACCAGTATCCCGCTGATCCGTCGTTTCTCGACCGATCGCACCTACACGGTGTTCACCGGCAAGCGCTCGCTAGCGTACAATGGCACCGATGCGCTGTTGCGTGCGCAATCCGTTCTGGGACATTGGTCTGCAAAAGACCTGCTTCATCAACGAGGCGGGCGAGTGCCTGGTGATGCAGACCAACTATCCATGGCCGCTCGATCGTGATGGTGCTGCTCGACTCGTTAGAGCAGGTACTCGCGCGTGCGCAACTGGCTCGACGGCGGCGAGCCGCCTGACCGCGGCGAACACGGGCGCGGGCGGTATCTGATCGCTGGTTTCCAGCCGGCTTCCTGGCCAGTCGCGCGTCACAGCAAAAAGCCCCGCATCCGCGGGGCTTAATGAGATGGTCACCCCCACCCTACATGCGGGTAACGCGGTAGGGTGTTTTCTTTTTGGAGGACCATCATGCAGAACGTAACGCTGGTTGGCATTGATCTGGGCAAGCACTCGTTTC
>JAYFRX010000104.1:0-7975 GCA_040946945.1 Burkholderia sp.
TCGTGGTTACGATTCCGATCCGCATCGTCAACGATTGCGCGAACGCGGCATCAAACCGGTGATCGCAAGGCGCCGCACTGAACATGGCAGTGGTCTGGGCAAATTCCGTCCTGATTAGTTACTTGACCCCGAAGCAGGCATGAAATCAGGTATCGTATCGCCAGATGCTTACGGAGCGTGCGCCATGCCCATGAACAGAATCCAGTTTCAGGCCGGTCTGTCGATGAAAGAATTTCAGGAGCAGTACGGCAACGAAGCGCAATGCCAGGCCGCGCTGGTCGAGTCTCGCTGGCCCGATGGCTGGGTGTGCCCTCGATGCAAAGGCACGCGCTACGCCAGCGCCTACAACGGCCGGCGACTGTGGGAATGCCTGAGCCAGTCCTGCCGGTACCAATGCTCGTCGATCGTCGGAACGATATTCGAGAAGACGAAATTGCCGCTGACGACCTGGTTTCTGGCGATTTACCTGGTGATGCAGAGCAAGAACGCCATCAGCGGACTGGAGCTCAAACGCCAGCTAGGCGTGAGCTACAAGACGGTCTGGCTCATCAAGCACAAGTTGCTGGAGACCATGTGGCTGCGCGAAGAGCGCCGCTGGCTCGACGAACGGGTCGAGGTCGACGACGCGTATCTGGGCGGGGAACGCTCCGGCGGTAAGGCTGGGCGTGGCGCGCCCGGCAAGACGCCGTTTGTAGCGGCCGTGCAGACCTTTGACGATGGCCGTCCTCTGTTCATGCGGCTCTCGCCCGTGCCAGGCTTTACCAAAGCGGCCCTTGAGGTCTGGGCGGCCAGCAGCCTGATGCCCACCGCGTGCGTCGTTTCCGATGGCCTGTGGTGTTTCGACGGCGTGACGCAAAAGGCTGCCAGTCATGAGCGCCATGTCACCGGCGGTGGCCGTCAGGCGGCGCAGCGCCCCCCGAGTTCCGCTGGGTCAACACGATGCTCGGCAACCTGAAAACGGCCCTCAAGGGCACGTACCACGCTATCGATCACGCCAAATATGCCCATCGCTATCTCGCTGAATTCGCCTACCGTTTCAACCGCCGTTTCGATTTGCCCGCGATGGCGCCGCGCCTGCCTGGGGCCGCCGTTACGACAAAACCTCATCCTCGCCGTGTGTTGATCGTCTCGGAGTAAAGTCACTAATCAGGAATTCCGTTGGGTCGTTGAACGGACTCACTCGTGGCTCCAGAACTTCCGTCGTCTTCGCATACGCTTCGATCGTCGAGCTGACATTCACGAAGCATTCTTTAAATTCGGCTGCGCCCTCGTCTGCTGGAACAGCTTCAGGCGTACCGAGCAGTCTTTTTGAACTGGCCTCTAAACGTTACGGGTCCTGCGTAGCGAGGCCGTTTGATGGGAGATGTGTATAACGAGGTGACTTTGACCTCTGTGGTGCCATGTCGCTGTGGTGAAATGTGATTTTTTTATCCGATCAATTTCCGAGGGGGCGGTATTTGACAGGGCTGGCCATTCCACCCGACGCGCGTCGTGCCCGCCGCAAGGCGATCCCGGGTACCGAGGCGATCGTTTCCAGCAAGGCGATGCCTGCCAGCCAGGCGAGTCCCGCCGGCCAGGCGCCGTCGCCGTCTTCCTGCTTTTCGTTCCTGCCGCGCCTGGTTTGCCTGACGCTGGGCGGCTGCCTGGCGGCCAGCTTCGCGCTGCCCGCCTGGGCCAAGTACCGCGTCGACATCGACGCGCCGCGATCGGTGCGCAAGCTGCTCGAGCGGCACCTCGACGTCTCGCGCTTTGCCAAGCGTGACGATATCTCCGACGACCAGTTCGAGTTCCTGATTACCGCCACGTCCCAGCAGGTGCGTGACCTGACCGCCACCGAGGGCTACTTCTCGCCGGTGGTCTCGACCGACGTGCGCAACCGCGACGGCAAGCGCTCGGTGACGGTCAAGGTGGACCCGGGCCCGCGCACCGACGTGGCTGGCGTCGACCTGCAGTTCAACGGCCCGGTCGGCACCGAGGACCCGAAGCAGGAAACCGCCGCGCGGCTGGCTTTCTCGCTGCACGAGGGCGACGCCTTCACGCAGTCGGACTGGGATGGTGCCAAGAATGCCGCGCTCAAGCAGCTGCAGTCGTATCGCTACCTGGGCGCGAAGATCGTCAGATCGCAGGCGCGCATCGATCCGCGCATGCGCACTGCCAAGCTCGCGGTGACCTTCGACAGCGGGCCGACTTTCACGATGGGTGCGCTCGACGTGTCGGGCGTGCGGCGCTATCCCGAGAAGATCGTCACCAATGTCAACCCGCTCGGCGTGGGCGAGATCTACGACTTACAGTGCATCAACGAGCTGCAGCGTCAGCTGCAAAACACGCCCTACTACGCGAGCGTGGCGATCGACGTCAGCGACGACGCCAGAAAGCCCGAGGACACGCCGGTCCACGTGAAGGTCAGCGAGTACCCCTACAACAGCTTGCGCGGCGGGATCGGCTACGCGACCGATACCGGGCCGCATATCCAGGGCTCCTATATCTATCTCGACATCTTCCGCGCGGCCTGGTCGCTGCAGGTGTCGGGGCGCATCGACCAGATCCAGCAATACGGGCAGGTCCAACTGTCGATGCCGCCGAGCCCGCGCGGCTGGACCAACAGCGTGCTGGCCTCGTACACCAACACCAACGTGTCGAACGTACGGATCTACAGCGCGCGGGTCGGCGTGCAGCGCACCAAGACCAGCCAGAACATCGATTACTCCTACTCGATCATGTTCTACCAGGACCGGCTCGACCAGAACGGCACCGGCCCGACCACCAGCCGCGCGCTGGTGCCGCAATGGTCCTGGACGCGTCGCAACGTCGACGATCCGTTGTTCCCGCGCTCGGGCAACCTGATCCACGCCGAGGCCGGCTTCGCCGTGAAGGGCGTGCTGACCGACCAGAGCTTCCTCCGCGGGTATGCGCGCGGCCAGCAGTACATCCCGATCGGCAAGCGCGACCTGATCTTCTTCCGTGCCGAGCTGGGCGGCGTGTTCACCAGCGGCGGCTCGGCCGGCGTGCCGGCCTCGCTGCTGTTCCGCGCCGGCGGCTCGAACTCCGTACGCGGCTACGGCTACCAGAGCATCGGCAACAGCGTGGATGGCTCGGTGCTGCCGACCAAGTACCTGATGACAGGCACCGCCGAGTACCAGCACTGGTTTAACCACGACTGGGGCGCGGCGACTTTCTTCGATATCGGCACCGCCACCGGTGCATGGGGCGAGCGGGTGTTCTATCCGGGTGTCGGGCTAGGCGCGCGCTGGCGCAGCCCGGTCGGGCCCGTCAATGTCGACCTCGCCTACGGCTTGCGCAATCGCAGCGTGCGTCCCTACCTGACGCTTGGCATCGCATTCTGAAGAGGGTTTTCCGGATTCCAGCATGACCAAGCACGATTCCCCGCCACCGCTGAACGACGCGCCGCCGCCGCACGACGAGCCCCGCCCGCCGCAGCCGCGCAGGCGGTGCCGGCTCGGCCGCGCGCTGGCCTGGAGCGCCGGCGTGCTGTTGCTGGTGGTTGTGCTGATGGCCGGCGCGCTGGCCGCGGCGGTGATGACCGAGCGCGGCACCCGGCTGGCCTGGCAGGCGGCCGTGGCCGTGCTGGGCGGGCGGCTGGCCGGCACGCTGGAGGGCGGTTCGCTGGCCGAGGGCGTGCGGATTTCGAAGCTGGCCTGGGTCACGCCCGGCGGCAAGGGCACTGAGGTGCGGATCGATCATGTGGAGGGGAGCTGGGCGCTGACGCGTGCGCCGTTGCGCTTCACGCTCGACTACCTGCGCGCGGGCACCATCGACGTGACGGTCGCGCCGTCACCGCCCGATACCACGCCCACCACGCTACCCGAGAACCTGGACCTGCCGCCGCAGCTGAAGTTGCGCGAGCTGCGCTTCGATACGCTGCGCATCCACGAGGTGGGGTCGACCACCGAGCTGACGAAGCTGCTCGCGCATGGCCGGAGCGACGGGTGCCATCACGCGCTCACGCTGGAGCGGCTCGATACGCCGTTCGGCGCGCTGACGGCCGACGTGCGGCTAGACGGCGCGCGGCCGTTCACGATCGCCGGCACGGCCGGCTACTCGGGTGAGGTGTCGAACGAGCAGGTCGACGCGCATGCCACACTGTCAGGCTCGCTCGAGGCGCTGGTGCTCGATCTTGACGCCTCGGGCATGAAGCTGGCCGGACGCGCCCATGTGGAGGCCGCGCCATTCGGCGCGGTGCCGCTCACGCGCGCCACGCTGGCCTTCGATCACGTTAATCCGCGCGCGCGCGCGTCGGGCGCGCCGCAGGCCGACCTGGCGGTGCGCGCCGCGTTGGCGCCGGCCGGCGAGTTGGCCGCCGAAGACAACAGCGTCTCGGCGCTCACGGCTCCGGCGGGTGCCGCGTTCTCCGCGTCCTCGGCGACGGCCGCATCGGGCAGCCAGCTGGCGGCGGCGCCTTCGGTTTCCGCCGCGACCGCCGGCTCGGCCGCCGCTGTCGCCTCCGCGTCGTCCCCGTTGGTCGCGCAGCACGGCACAGCTGCCGCTGGCAAGCCGCCGCTGGTAGTGGCCGGCACGCTGTCGGTGGTCAATGCCGCGCCCGGCACGCTGGCCGAGGGCAAGATCCCGCTGGTCGACATTCACGCCAGGCTGCGCTTGGACGCCCACACGCAGCGCATCGACGATTTCGTGATGCGCATGCTGCGCGAGGGCAGCGTAACGGGCGGCGGCGCGCTCGCCGCGTCGCGCGGCCGCTTCGACCTGAAGCTGGCGAATCTCGACCCGACGCTGTTCTCTAACATGGTGCGGCCGATGCGGCTGGGTGGTCCGGTCGCCGTCACGCTCGACGGCGGATCGCAGCGCGCCACGGTCGATCTGAGCGATCCGAAGCTCGCGCTGGGCCTGAGCGCTGATGTCACGACCGATGCAAACGCCACCACCATCCAGCGCACGCGCGTGTCGGAGGGCAAGGGGCGCGTCGACCTGAGCGGCGTGTTCAAGCATGACAAGAACTCGAGCTACGAGCTCAAGGCGAACCTGGTCGATTTGAATCCGCTGGCTTTCTCGACGCTGAATCCCAGTAGCTCGGCCGCGCCGAAGGGCGGGGCGAGCGGCAAGGCCAAGGCCGCAGCGGCAGGTAATACGAAGC
Organism: Burkholderia sp.; assembly: GCA_040946945.1. Taxonomy (GTDB): domain Bacteria; phylum Pseudomonadota; class Gammaproteobacteria; order Burkholderiales; family Burkholderiaceae; genus Burkholderia. The sequence continues at coordinate 5,108 of JAYFRX010000104.1, forward strand.
GCGGCGCGCCGACCACCGCGAAGGCCGCTACGGCAGGCGGGACCAAGACCGCCGCCGCGCCGACCCGCTCGGGCCGGCCCGTCGATGCGCGCGTCAATGGCACGCTGACGGCGAGCGGCGCGCTCGCTCCGGGTCTCACGACCAAGCTGCGGTTCCGGTTCGGCGACAGTGTCTACGACGGCGTGTCGATGACGGGGCAGGGCACCGTGCAACTGGCCGGCACGCGCCTGTTGCCGAGCACGGCCGAGCTGTCGGTGGCGGGCAACCAGGTCTTGCTGAACGGCAGCTTCGGCGCGCCGGGCGATCGGCTGCGCTTCGCGATCGACGCCCCGCAGCTGGACCGGCTCGGTTTCGGCCTGCAAGGGCTGGTTGCCGCGCACGGCGAGGTGACGGGCAGCATCGCGCATCCTAACCTAGCGGCCGACTACCGGGCCACCGGCGTGGTGGTCGGCAGCAACCAGATCGGCTCGGCCGAGGGCAGCGCCAAGATCCGCGACGGCGCGAACGGCGCGCTGTCGCTGACGGTCGATGCCAGCGACCTGGTGCTCGGCTCGCTCGACCTGAGATCGGTCAAGGCGAAACTGGCCGGCACGCGCGCACGGCACACGCTGCAGGCCTCGGCGCTCGGCAATGCGGAAGGGGGCGTGATCAACCTGCAGGTGGCCGCGGCGGGCAGCCTGGTCGAGGCGGGCGGCACGAGCCGCTGGGACGGCACGGTCTCGCAGCTGGTCAATCGCGGCACGCCGGCGGTTTCGCTCGATGCGCCGCTGACGGTATCGGCGGGTACCGATCGCGTGATACTGGGTGCCAGCAAGCTGACCATCGAGGGCGCGGTGCTCACGCTGTGCAGCTTCGCGCTCGACCACGGCACGATTCGCACGGCCGGCACGCTCAGCAACCTGTCGATTGCGCGCGCCCTGCAGGTGCGCGAGTTCCAGACCGGCGGACGCGCGCCGGTGCGCACCAACCTCGTGCTCGACGGCGACTGGGACCTCACGCTGGCCGGCAGCGCCAGCGGCCACGTGCAGATTCGCCGCCGCGCGGGCGACGTGACGATCGAGGCCGGGCGCGGGATCGCCTCGCTCGGCATCACGGCACTTGAGGCGCGCGCTGAATTCGGTGCCGGCAACCGGCTCAATGCCACCATGAATGCGAAGGCCAGCCGAATCGGCAACGCCGACGCGACGCTCGGCGTTCCGTTCGCGATGCGCGACGGCGTGATCGGCGTGGCCGAGAACGGCCCGCTGTCGGGCAAGATCGACGTCAACCTGCCGGCGCTGCGCACCACCGGCGGTTTGCTCGGGCCGAGCTACCTGTTCGCCGGCCGCGCGGCGCTCAAGCTCAGCGTGGACGGCACGCCGGCCAAGCCGGACCTGTCGGGCATGCTGACCGGTGACAATCTCTCGGTGACGGTGGTTGACCAGGGTGTGCAGTTGAAGGACGGCATCGTGCGCGTGAAGCTGACCGACAACCTGGTCGATTTCCAGCAGGTCGAATTCTACGGTGCCGACGGCACGCTGCGCGCGCTGGGCCGTGTGTGGCTAGACGGCAACGCGCCGGACCTGACCGCCAGCGTGGTGGCCGACAAGCTCGATCTGTTCGCTTCGCCTGACCGCAAGCTCTCGTTGTCGGGCAGCGCGAGCGTGAATAACGACCGCCCGCGTGGCCAGCTCGCGATCGACGGCAAGTTCACGGTCGATCGTGCGCTGTTCGACCTGCCGGAATCCTCGGCACCCTCGCTGTCCGACGACGTGGTGATCGTGCGCCCGGACGGCACCCTGGCGGGCGAGGTCAAAACGGTGGCCATCGTGCCGAAGTCGATTGGCGAGAAGCCGGCCCCGGCGCTCGGGCTGCGTGCCAACGTCGATATCGACCTGGGCAACCAGTTCCGCTTCAAGGGGCATGGTGCCGATCTCGGCCTGCGCGGCACCATCACCGTGATGAGCGAGCCGGGTATGCCGCTGCGCGCGGTCGGCAACGTGCGCGTGACCGAGGGCTCCACCTACTCGACCTTCGGTCGCAAGCTGTCGATCGAGAACGGCTTCTTTACCTTCAACGGGCCGATCGCGAACCCCGGCATCAACATCCTCGCGATGCGCCGCAACCAGGAGGTCGAGGCCGGTGTGCAGGTGACCGGCACGGTGCAGTCGCCGACCGCCAAGATGGTGTCTGATCTGAACGTGGCCGACAACGAGAAGCTGTCCTGGCTGCTGTTCGGGCACGGCACCGACCAGGGCAACAACCTGGGCCAGCAGAACACCATGACCACCGCGCTCGCCCTGCTCGGCAGCGCGACCGGCAAGCGCGTCGCGCAGACGGTCGGCCTCGACGGGTTCACCATCGGCCGCAGCGACGTGGGCCTGACCGATCCGCAGGTGGTGCAGATTTCGAAGGCGATCAACGAGCGTTTCGTGCTCGGCTACGAGCAGGGCCTGCAGTCGGCCAGCAATGCCTTCAAGGCGACCATCAACCTGTCGCGCTTCTGGGCCGTGTCGGCCTATGGCGGCACCTTCCAGGGCGTCGACCTGAATTACACGCGGCGCTTCGATCGCTGGTGGCGGGCGCGGCGGCGCTGAAGCCCGGTTTCGATCCGCCGTCCACAGCAAACTCGCTCGCGCGCGGGTTTTTGTTGTTGGGGTCGCTTCAGAAAACGGAAAATAAAGCACGTTAAGGCGGTTGCAGAGGTCGCAACGGCCTGAACTTGCCCGCACCGATCTTGGCGCTGCTGCGCCAGAGGTAGGCGCCGGTCAGGTTGATGTGCTCCCAGCCCAGCGGCGACAGGTACTGCAATAGCGTTTCATCGACGGCATGGCCGTTGCCGCGCAGCGCATGCGCCGCCCGCTCCAGGTAGACCGTGTTCCACAGCAC
>JAYFRX010000105.1:0-7922 GCA_040946945.1 Burkholderia sp.
GCCTGATGCCCACCGCGTGCGTCGTTTCCGATGGCCTGTGGTGTTTCGACGGCGTGACGCAAAAGGCTGCCAGTCATGAGCGCCATGTCACGGGCGGTGGTCGTCAGGCCGCGCAGCGCCCCGAGTTACGCCGGGTCAACAGGGATGCTCGGCAACCTGAAAACAGCCCTCAAGGGCACGTACCACGCTATCGATCACGCCCAATATGCCCATCGCTATCTCGCTGAATTTGCCTACCGTTTCAACCGCCGTTTCGATTTGCCCGCGATGGCGCCGCTCCTGCTTCGGGCCGCCGTTACGACAAAACCTTATCCTCGCCGTGTGTTGAGGGTCTCGGATTAAAGTAACTAATCAGGAGAGGTGATGATAACCGGGCCTCCCGGCTGTCCGCCAAGTCGGCCATCAGGCCTGTAGATCGGATGCAACAGCCGCGCAGTAGGCCCCGGGCAGCGTTTCGCGGCCCGCGCGGCACCGCCGTGGAGCCGGCGCGGCAGCCGCCACAGCGCTACAATCGCGCCATGAATGCCGCCACCGAAACCGCCCACGCCCCCGACGTCTACCGCCAGCGCCGTACGCGCGTGCTCGCCGCGCTGCGCGCGACGGGCGGCGGCGTCGCGATCGTCCCCACCGCCCAGGAAGTGATGCGAAACCGCGATGCCGGTTATCCGTTCCGGCACGACAGCTACTTCTACTACCTGAGCGGCTTCGCCGAACCCGATGCGCTGCTGGTGCTGGACGCGAGCGCCGCCGAAGGCGGGCCGCAATCGATCCTGTTCTGTCGTGCGAAACATCCCAAGCGCGAGATCTGGGAAGGTTTCCATTACGGCCCCGAGGCCGCGCGCGAGGCCTTCGGCTTCGACGCCGCCTTTCCCAACGACGCGCTCGACGCCGAGCTGCCGCGCCTGCTGGCCGACGCGGGCGCGGTGCATTACCGCTTCGGTGCCTCGGCCGAGCTCGAGCGCAAGCTCGCCGGCTGGCTCGACGCGGTACGCGCCAAGGCGGGCTCGGGCGTGGCCGCGCCGGCCTCCGCCCACGATCTCGCACTGCTGCTCGACGAGATGCGGCTGGTGAAGGATGCGCACGAGCAGGCCATCATGCGCCGCGCGGCCAGCATCTCGGCCAGCGCCCACCGGCGCGCGATGGCGGCGACGCGCCCCGGCATCCGCGAATACGAGACTGAGGCCGAACTGCTGCACGAATTCCGCCGCCAAGGCTCGGCCGGGCCCGCCTATGGCTCGATCGTCGCGGCCGGCGCCAATGCCTGCGTGCTGCACTACCCGGCCGGCAACGCGGTGGCGCGAGACGGCGACCTGATCCTGATCGACGCGGCCTGCGAACTGGAGGGCTACGCCTCTGACATCACCCGCACCTTCCCCGCCAACGGCAAATTCTCGGGCCCGCAGCGCGCGCTCTACGACATCGTGCTGGCCGCGCAGGCCGCCGCCGCGGCGGCCACGCGCCCCGGCTTGCCGTTCGAGGCACCGCACGAAGCGGCAGTGCGCGTGCTCGCGCAAGGCCTGCTCGACACAGACATCGTGCCGAAGTCGCGCTTCGCGAGCGTCGACGACGTGATCGCCGAACGCGCCTACGCGCGCTTCTACATGCACCGCACCGGCCACTGGCTCGGCATGGACGTGCACGACTGCGGCGACTACCGCCAGCGCGACGCCGAACGCGACGCGCAGGGCATGCTGCCGTGGCGCTCGCTGTGCGAGGGCATGGCGCTGACCATCGAGCCGGGCCTCTACGTGCGCGCGGCCGACGACGTGCCGGCCGAATTCCACGACATCGGCATCCGCATCGAGGACGACGCCTTCGTGACGGCGGACGGCTGCGAGCTGATCACGCGCGAGGTGCCGGTGGCGGCCGACGAGATCGAGGCGCTGATGCGCGACGCCCGCGGCAGCTCGGGCACACTCGCACGATGATGCCGGCTTCCACCACCACCCCGTTCGACGCCGATATCGCCATCGTCGGCGCGGGTCCAGTTGGGCTCGCGCTGGCCGGCTGGCTAGCGCGGCGCAGCGCGACACAGGCGCTGTCGACAGTGCTGGTCGATGCGCGCGATCCCTCAGCGAGCGCCGGCGACCCGCGCACGATCGCAGTCTCGCACGGCAGCCGCGTGCTGCTCGGCGCGCTCGGCTGGCCCGCCGACGCGACGCCGATCCGTCACATCCACGTCTCGCAGCGCGGCCACTTCGGCCGCACCCTGATCGACCGCGACGAGCACGGCGTCGACGCGCTCGGTTACGTGGCCTGCTACGGCTCACTGGTCGACACGCTGGCGCGCGCGGTGCGAGGCACCAGCGTGCAATGGTTGACCTCGACCAGCGCGCGCGCGCCGCAGCAGGACGCCGAAGGCGTGACGGTCACGCTGGACACGCCGCAGGGCGAACACGTGCTGCGCGGGCGCACGCTGGTCAATGCCGAGGGTGGGCTATTCCAGGAAGTGCCGCGCGACGGCACCGGCGACACGCGTCATCGCCGCGACTACGCCCAGACGGCGATCGTCGGCATCGTCAGCGTTTCGGCGCCGAAACCGAACGTGGCCTGGGAACGCTTCACCGCCGAAGGCCCGCTCGCGCTGCTGCCCACCGGCGGTGCCGGCCAGGCCGACTACGCGCTGGTCTGGTGCTGCTTGCCTGCCGAGGCCGCGCGCCGCGCGGCGCTGCCTGACGAGGCCTTCCTCGATGAACTGGGCATTACCTTCGGCGAGCGCATGGGCCGCTTCACGCGCATCGTAGGCCGCGCGGCCTTTCCGCTGGGGCTGGCCGCCGCGCCGACCCTGGTCAAGGGTCGCATCGCGATCGTCGGCAACGCCGCCCAGACGTTGCACCCGGTGGCCGGCCAGGGCCTGAACCTGGGCCTGCGCGACGCGCACACGCTGGTGGATGCTCTCTCCGAGCATGGTGCCACGCCGCTCGCGCTGGCCGCCTTCAACACGCGCCGCGCGCTCGACCGCCGTCTCACGATCGGCGCGACCGATACGCTGGCGCGCTTGTTCACGGTCGAGTCGCGCACGCTCGGGGCACTGCGCGGCCCCGCGTTGAGCGCGCTCGAATTCGTGCCGCCGCTCAAGACGGCGATCGCGCGCCAGATGATGTTCGGCCAGCGGCGCTGAATCCGCGGCGGGGTGGAGCGGGGCGCCCGGCGCGGATCCGCCCCGATTCCCCGGCCGCGCGCGTTGTGCCGGCCCCCCCGGGGCGCTGCGGCACACACCGTTATCGTGCTTTCATCAAAGCTTCATCGCGATTCCTGATTGGTTACTTGACTCCGAAACAGCCATGCAATCAAGTATCGTTCTCCAGATGCTTACGGAGCGTGCGCCATGCCCATGAACAGAATCCAGTTTCAGGCCGGTCTGTCGATGAAAGAATTTCAGGAGCAGTACGGCAACGAAGCGCAATGCGAGACCGCGCTGGTCGGGTCTCGCTGGCCCGATGGCTGGGGTGTGCCCTCGATGCAAGGGCACGCGCTACGCCAGCGCCTACAACGGCCGGCGACTGTGAGAATGCCTGAGCCAGTCCTGCCGGTACCAATGCTCGTCGATCGTCGGAACGATATTTGAGAAGACGAAATTACCGCTGACGACCTGGTTTCTGGCGATCTACCTGGTGACGCAGAGCAAGAACGCCATCAGCGGACTGGAGCTCAAACGCCAGCTGGGCGTGAGCTACAAGACGGTCTGGCTCATCAAGCACAAGTTTCTGGAGACCATGTGGCTGCGCGAAGAGCGACGCCGGCTCGACGAACGGGTCGAGGTCGACGACGCGTATCTGGGCGGGGAACGCTCCGGCGGTAAGGCTGGGCGTGGCGCGCCCGGCAAGACGCCGTTTGTAGCGGCCGTGCAGAGCACTGACGATGGCCGCCCTCTGTTCATGCGGCTCTCGCCCGTGCCGGGCTTTGCCAAAGCGGCCCTTGAGGTCTGGGCGGCCAGCAGCCTGATGCCCACCGCTTGCGTCGTTTCCGATGGCCTGTGGTGTTTCGACGGCGTGACGCAAAAGGCTGCCAGTCATGGGCGCCATGTCACGGGCGGTGGCCGTCAGGCCGCGCAGCGCCCCCGAGTTTCGCTGGGTCAACACGATGCTCGGCAACCTGAAAACGGCCCTCAAGGGCACGTACCACGCTATCGATCACGCCCAATATGCCCATCGCTATCTCGCTGAATTCGCCTACCGTTTCAACCGCCGTTTCGATTTGCCCGCGATGGCGCCGCGCCTGCTTCGGGCCGCCGTTACGACAAAACCTCATCCGCGCCGTGTGTTTAGGGTATCGGGGTCAAGTAACTAATCAGGTGAACTTATGTAATCGACGAAAGCGAGATAGAACGGATGCGTGGGCCAGATGGTTTTACCGAGTCCATGTTCACGGTGCTGAAGCTGGACGATTGTGTGCCGAAGGACCATCCGTTGCGTCCGATTCGCGCGTGGTTCAATGACGGACAAACGCATGGACGATGTTTTCGCGCGGATGTACGAGGCTGACGCCAAAGGAGGTCGGCCGAGTATTGCGCCGGAGAAACTGGTGCGAGCTCTTTGGCTGCAGGTGCTGTACTCGATTCGTAGCGAGCGCATGCTGGTGGAACAGATTTTCTACAACATGCTGTTCCGCTGGTTCGTCGGCCTGCCGATGGACGGGACCCGTTTGGGACCACTCGACGTTAAGCAAGAACCGCGACCGGTTGCTCGAACACGATGTGGTGTTGTTGCTCTTCAACGAGATAGTCGAGACCGCGCGCGAGCGTGGACATCTTTCTGGGGAGCACTTTAGCGTCGACGGTACATTGATGCAGGCATGGGGCGGGCATAAGAGCTTTGTGCCGAAGGCAAGTCCAGACGAAGACGACGCACCTCTTGACTAACCGCCCGCGCCGAATGACAACTGGCACGGACACAAGCGCAGTAACGAGACGCACCAATCCACAACGGACGAGCAGGCGCGCCTCTTTCGCAAGAGCCAAGGAACGGGAGCGATGCTCTGTTACATAGGCCACGTGCTCACCAACAACCGTCACGGCCTGGTGGTCAACGCACAGGTGACGCTGGCGACGGGGACCGCCGAGCGCGCCGCGGCCGAGCAGATGCTTGCTGATGCTGCGAGTGTTGCGCCGCACGCCATCACGGTCGGTGCGGACAAGAACTACGACACCGCCGGTTTCGTGGCCAGTTGTCGAGCGAACTGTGTGACGCCGCATGTGGCGCAAAACGATGGACGTCCAGGCGGTTCAGCAATTGACAAGCGAACGACGCGTTTGGCGGGTTACGCGCTCAGCCAGCAAAAACGTAAACGCATTGAGCAGGTGTTCGGATGGGGCAAGACAGTCGGACGAATTAGACAAGCGATGTATCGAGGACTTGAACGTGTAGACTAGTTTTTCGTGCTGACGCAGGTCGGGTGCAACCTAACGCGTATGCGCACACTTGCCGGTTGAGGGGCAGAAAGCAATGGATAACACCGATATGGTGACCCCATGAGCAACGTCGAATGCCCGCAAATGTGTTCCGCGTTTCAAACGTGCGAACCCAGCATCCGTCGCAATACATCTAAGCGCATCAACGGCGGATACTTCAACGGCCTGCTAGACGAATGTAGGTGCAACCCGAATAGGACAACCGAAACGGATCGGCTAGAATGGCCGGGTTCCACCGACCATAACCATACATCCGCAGCCGTCGGCCGCGACTCACGTCATTCAATTCGCATGTCACTCCTTCGCAAGAAAAACGTCGACCAGATGATCACCGGTGCCCAGCGCGCCGGCCTCAAGAAGGCGCTCGGCACCGTCGACCTCACCTTCCTCGGCATCGGTGCCATCATCGGCACGGGGATCTTCGTGCTGACCGGCACGGGTGCCGTCCAGGCGGGTCCGGCGCTGATGGTCTCGTTCATCGTCGCGGCGATCGCATGCGGGCTGTCCGCGCTCGCCTACGCCGAATTCGCCTCCACCATCCCGGTGGCCGGCTCGATCTACACCTATTCGTATGCTACGCTCGGCGAGCTGGTGGCCTGGATCATAGGCTGGGACCTGATGCTGGAGTACAGCCTGGCCGCATCGGCCGTGTCGGTCGGCTGGTCCGGCTACGCACAGTCGCTGCTCAAGGGTTTCGGCGTGGTGCTGCCCACCGTGCTGACCGCCGCGCCTAACTCGGTGCCCGGCGTGACCACCTACTTCGACCTGCCCGCCTTTGTGGTGGTGATGGCGATCACCATGCTTCTCTCGCTGGGCATCCGCGAATCGACGCGCGTCAACAACCTGATGGTGTTCATCAAGGTGGCGGTGGTGCTGCTGGTGATCGCGGTTGGCGTGTTCCACGTGGTGCCCGCCAACTGGACGCCGTTCATGCCCCATGGCTGGTCGGGCGTGTTCGGCGCGGCGGCCCTGATGTTCTTCGCCTTCATCGGTTTCGACGCGGTGTCCTCGGCCGCGGAGGAAGTGAAGAACCCGAAGCGCGACCTGCCGATCGGCATCATCGCCTCGCTGGGCGTGTGCGCGGTGCTGTACGTGACGGTCGCCGCGGTGGCCACCGGCATCGTGCCGTCCTCGCAATACGCCGGCATCACGCACCCGATCTCCTACGCGCTGCAGGTGGCGGACCAGAACTGGATGGCCGGCTTCATCGACCTGGGTGCCGTGCTCGGCATGCTGACCGTGATCCTGGTGATGACCTACGGCCAAACCCGTATCACCTACGCGATGTCGCGCGATGGCCTGCTGCCGGCCGTGCTCGCGCGCGTGCATCCGCGTTTTCAGACGCCGTTCCTGGCGACCTGGATCATCGGCCTGCTGTGCGCGCTGATCGCCGCGCTGATCCCGCTCAACGTGCTGGCCGAGCTGATCAACATCGGCACGCTGGCCGCCTTCTCGATGGTCTCGATCGCGGTGATCGTACTGCGCCGCACGCGCCCAGACCTGCCGCGCGCGTTCCGCTGCCCCGGCGTGCCGGCGGTGCCGGTGCTGGCCGTGGCTGCCTGCGTGTTCCTGATGCTGAACCTCAGCGCGGTGACCTGGAAGGCCTTCGGCATTTGGCTGGTGATCGGTCTGGTCATCTACTTCGTCTACTCGCGCCGCAACGCGAAGATCGCCCAGGGAGGCGTCGCCCAGCACTGAGCGGCCACCGTCCCGGCAAGCTCGCCGCCTGCTGTACCGGATCCCGTTGTTTAGACACGATTTTGCGATCAGGCGGCAAGTGGCAAGAGCGGTGCCTGACGGGCTTCGAGGGGTGTCTTGAAGCCCAGTTTTTCGAGACGCCATTCGCGATTGTATCGGTCCTTGAACACGACGGCGGCAGCACGAACTTCTGCAACGTTGTTGAACAGCGGTCCGTGGATGGCTTGCTCTTTCATGGTTCGATTGAAACGCTCGGCGACGCCTTTGGTATGCGGCTCAGCGACGAAGGCCTAGCTCGGCGCAATCCCCCCAGAACTTGATCTGGGCGCGGCAGTCGTCCGACCTGTACTGCGAGCCGTGATCCATTCGCAGGGACAGTCCGCGGCCGGCATCAGCTTCGCCCGATCCGAACTGCTCGCGCACCCCTGGGCTGATTGGCTCCAGTGCGCCAAAGCGGTCGCCCACTTTGGTGACGTGGATGCCAACACACGCCGCGTCGCAATGATCAACCGCAGCGAAGATCCAGACCAGGCCTCTTAGAGGCCAGTTCAAAAAGACTGCTCGGTACGCCTGAAGATGTTCCAGCAGACGAGGGCGCAGCCGAATTTGAAGAATGCTTCGTGAATGTCAGCTCGAGGATCGAAGCGTATGCGAAGACGACGGAAGTTGTGGAGCCACGAGTGAGTTCGTTCAACGACCCAACGGAATTTGCCCAGACCACTGCCATGTGCAGTGCGACGCCTTGCGATCACCGGTTTGATGCCGCGTTCGCGCAATCGTTGACGATGCGGATCGGAATCGTAACCACGATCGG
>JAYFRX010000106.1:0-7875 GCA_040946945.1 Burkholderia sp.
GGCAGGACTGGCTCAGGCATTCCCACAGTCGCCGGCCGTTGTAGGCGCTGGCGTAGCGCGTGCCCTTGCATCGAGGGCACACCCAGCCATCGGGCCAGCGAGACTCGACCAGCGCGGCCTCGCATTGGGCTTCGTTGCCGTACTGCTCCTGAAATTCTTTCATCGACAGACCGGGGCGGTGTCCCAAAAATAGTTGAAAGTTGAAAGCGGCGGTTCCCGCAGGAATCCGAGAGAATCGGGTTTCCAAGACCAAGCTCCAGAACAGGAGAGCCGCCGAGATGAAGCCTACCAAGAAACCCGGGCGTCGCGCCAAGTTGCCGCTGACGGTCGTCGGCAAACAGGAGCACGAGGCCCTGCGCGCCAGCTTTGCCGAGCACGAACAGTTGTGGTTTCCGATGCGCGATCTGATCCAGAACACGCGCATCAGTGTTGACGCGCTGATGTACGACGCTGGCCGCGCGCTCGTCGAACAATTGCTGATGCTGTCTGCTCGCGAGGTGGCCGGCGACAAGCACGCGGGGCGTGTCGCCGGCGACGTGCACTGGCATGGCTCGCAGCCCGGCCGAATCGTATGGACCAACGCAAGCTGCGGGTTCAGCGGCCCCGGCTGCGGGACAAGCGCGGCAAGGAAGTGCCGATTCCCGCCTACACGCAGCTGCGCGACGACGAACGGCTCACGCAGCGCATGTACGACATCATGGTCAGCGGCGTGTCGACCCGAAAGTATGACGAGGCGTTGCCTGAAATGGCCCACACCGTCGGCATCTCGAAGAGCAGCGTCTCGCGCGAGTTCGTGAAGGCGAGCAAGAAGAAGCTTGACGGGCTGATGGAGCGTCGCTTCGAGGATCACGACATCCTAGCCATCTACCTGGACGGTATCATCGTCGATGGGTGCCACATTCTCACCACGATTGGCGTTGAGAGCGACGCCCAGAAGCATTTGATGGGGCTGGTGAGCGGTTCGAGCGAGAACGCCGAAGTCGTTAAGAATCTGCTGAATAGCCTGATCGAACGCGGGCTGGCGACCGACCGGGACTATCTGTTCGTGATTGATGGGTCCAAGGCGCTGCGCTCGGCGATCGAGGCAGTGTTCGGCGAAGGTGCCCACGTCCAGCGGTGCCCGGACCCACAAGATTCGCAACGTGACCGAACGGCTGGCGAAGCAGACCCGACAGCAGGTCGCCTCGGTCATGCGTGCCGCGTACAAGCTGCCGGCCGACGACGGCCTCGCTCGGCTGAAGGCCCAGGCGGCATGGTTGAAGACCGACCATCCGGACGCGGCGGCCTCGCTGCTTGAGGGGCTTGAGGAAACGTTCACGGTCAACCGCCTGGACCTGACGCCGCGGCTGATCCGCAGCCTGGCGACGACGAACCTGATCGAGAATCCGAACGGCGCGGTGCGCCGCGTCAGCGGCCGGGTCGACCGCTATCGCGATGTCGACATGGCGATGCGATGGGCGGCCACTGCCACTGGCTTCCTGGAAGCTGAGAAGCGATTCCGTAAGCTCGGCGGCGCCGACGCGACCTCTGGATGCTCGCCGTTGCCTTGCATCGTTCGACCGATAAACGCGTTGACCATGACTTGAAGTCCGCCTAGCCTACGAAACCCTGCCGCACCAACCTTCAACTACGAATGGGACGCCGCCTGCAGCAACCGCGGCGACCGAAGAGAGTCAGCCTGAAGAACATCCATAATCTCGCCGCGTGGGACATCGATGTGCTTGAGTCCATTCTACGCCTTGCCTGACAAGGGCCTTCATGCGGAAGACCTACCGGTTTCATGGGCGATACTTTGCGTTTAGGTTGAAAAACGCGCTATAATCGCGAAGTCGCTGTACGTACGGGTTTAACGTGCGGCCTAGGTGCGACCACCAGAGTGAGAATATGGGCGTTTCGCCCATTTTTTTTGCTGAAACGGTTGGGCATCTCGGGTAGCGCTTCCTGCGCCGGCAAGGCGCGCGTCTGCGGGTAAATTGCGAACGGCGGGCGCGAGCACCTGAGAGGACACTGTGCAACTGACGGAACTGATAGAAACCACGGTCACCGGACTTGGTTACGCACTGGTCGATCTCGAGCGCACCGGGCGCGGTGTGCTCTGCGTCTATATCGATCAGCCGGCGGGCATCTCGATCGACGATTGCGAAAAGGTCACGCGTCAGCTCCAGCACGTATTGACGGTCGAAAACATCGATTACGAACGGCTCGAGGTCTCGTCGCCCGGCCTGGATCGTCCGCTGAAGAAGCTGGCCGACTTTGAACGGTTCGCCGGAAGCGAAATCTTCGTCACCCTGAAAAAGCCGCTGGAAGGCCGCAAGACCTACCGGGGCATTCTGCATGCGCCGAACGGCGAAACGATCGGTTTGGAATTCGAGAGGAAGAAGGGCGAGGCGGCCATCCTAGATTTTACGCTGGCCGACATCGACAAAGCCCGCCTTATTCCGCAAGTTGACTTTAGGAGCCGCAAACAATGAGTCGCGAAGTGTTGATGCTGGTGGACGCACTGGCACGCGAAAAAAACGTCGACAAGGATATCGTGCTAGGCGCGCTCGAAGCCGCGCTCGCCTCGGCCTCCAAGAAACTGTTCGACGAAGGTGCCGAAATCCGTGTCCATATCGATCGTGAAAGCGGCGAGTACGAAACCTTCCGACGCTGGCTGGTAGTGCCGGGCGAAGCCGGCCTCCAGGAGCCGGATCGCGAGATCCTGCTGTTCGAGGCGCGCGAGCAGAAGGCGGAGATCGAGGTCGGCGACCACATCGAGGAATCGGTGCCGTCGATCGAATTCGGCCGGATCGGCGCGCAAGCCGCCAAGCAGGTGATTTTGCAGAAAGTTCGCGACGCCGAGCGCGAACAGATCCTGAACGACTACCTCGAGCGCGGCGAGAAGATCATGACCGGCACGGTCAAGCGTCTCGACAAGGGCAACTTCATCGTCGAATCGGGCCGTGTCGAGTCGATGCTGCGCCGTGACCAGCTTATCCCGAAGGAAAATTTGCGCGTGGGCGACCGTGTGCGCGCCTATATCGCCAAGGTCGATCGCACCGCGCGAGGTCCGCAGATCGAACTGTCGCGCACGGCGCCTGAATTCCTGATGAAGCTGTTCGAGATGGAAGTGCCGGAAATCGAGCAGGCCCTGCTCGAGATCAAGGCGGCAGCGCGCGATCCCGGCGTTCGTGCGAAGATCGGCGTCGTTGCCTACACCAAGCGAATCGATCCGATCGGCACCTGCGTCGGCATTCGCGGTTCGCGCGTGCAGGCGGTTCGCAACGAGCTCGGTGGCGAAAACATTGACATCGTGCTATGGTCCGACGATCCTGCCCAGTTCGTGATCGGCGCGCTCGCGCCGGCAGCCGTGCAGTCGATCGTCGTCGATGAGGAAAAGCACTCGATGGACGTCGTCGTCGACGAGAACGAACTGGCTGTCGCGATCGGCCGGAGCGGCCAGAACGTGCGGCTTGCCAGCGAACTGACCGGCTGGCAAATCAACATCATGACGCCGGACGAATCCGCCCTAAAGCAGAACGAAGAGCGTGACCGTCTGCGCAGCCTGTTCATGGCGCGCCTCGATGTCGACGAGGAAGTGGCCGACATCATGATCGACGAAGGCTTCACCAGCCTCGAAGAAATCGCTTACGTCCCCCTGAACGAAATACTCGAGATCGAGGCGTTCGACGAGGAGACCGTGCACGAACTGCGCAACCGCGCGCGCGATGCACTATTGACGATGGCAATCGCCAATGAAGAAAAGGTGGAAAATGCTGCGCTCGACCTGAAGAGCCTCGACGGCATCACGCCGGAGCTGCTCGCGAAGCTGGCGGAACACAGCGTGGCGACGCGCGATGATCTCGCCGAGCTGGCCGTCGACGAACTGGTCGAGATGACCGCAGTGGAAGAGGAAGCCGCGAAAGCGCTGATCATGAAAGCACGTGAACACTGGTTCCAGTGAGAAATGACCATGGCGCACTGATGATTTCGCGGCCGGAAAGCCGCATGACCCGATGCTAACCGCAAGGAATCGGTCCTTGCACAAAGAGGAATGAATGGCGAGTAACAACGTAGCCCAATTTGCCGCGGAACTGAAAATGCCTGCTGGTGTGCTGCTCGAACAGTTGCAGGCAGCGGGCGTCCAGAAAGCGAGTGAAGACGATGCGCTGTCGGAAACCGACAAGGCGCGTCTGCTCGATCATTTGCGTAAATCGCACGGCTCGTCCGACGCCGACAAGCGCAAGATCACGCTGACCCGCCGGCACACGTCGGAAATCAAGCAATCCGACGCGACGGGTAAGGCTCGCACCATTCAGGTCGAGGTGCGCAAGAAGCGGACGTTCGTGAAACGCGACGATGTCGCCGAGAACGGGGCCGATGCGGGCCAGGACCAGGCGGACGATGCAGCGGCCGAAGCTGATCTGAAGCGTCGCGAGGAAGAAGCGCGCCACGAGGCCGATCTGCTCAACAAGCAGGCGCAGGATCTGCGCGAACGCCAGGAGCGCCTCAAGCGCGAGGAAGCCGAACGTCGGGCTTGTGAGGAAGCGGCGGAAGCCGAGCGTCGTCGCGCCGAGGAAGAAGAGCCGTCCAGCAAGCGCGCGGCGGCGGCCCAGGCGCAAGCCCAGGCCCAGGCCCAGCAGCAGGCTGCCGCGCAGCAGGCCGCGGCCGAGCAGGAAGTCGCGCGGGTACAAGAAACGCAGAACGCGCAGCAGTCGGCCCAGGACGAAGAGCGTGTGGAGGCCGAACGTGCCGTCCAGCGCGAAGCGGCGAAGAAGGCTGAGGACGCTGCCCGCGAGGCGGCCGACAAGGCGCGCGCCGAGCAGGAAGAAATCCGCAAGCGTCGCGAGAAGGCCGAGGCCGAGGCGCGCGCGATCCGCGAGATGATGGCCATCCCGCGTCGTGCGCAGGTGAAGGCTGTCGAACCGCCGAAGCTGGCCGAGCCGCCCAAGGCCGCCGAGACCAAGGGTACGTTGCACAAGCCGACCAAGCCGGCGGGTGAAGCCGGCACGCGTCCGGCGGCCAATGCGGCCGCGGCGAAGAAGCCTGCCACCGCGGCGCCGGCGAACGCCAATACCAGCGTCAGCGCTCCGGGCGCGCCCGGTCGCAACAAGAAGCCGGGCGCCGGCAAGAGCGGCTGGCAGGACGACGCATCGAAGCGTCGCGGTATCAAGACGCGTGGCGATTCCAGCGGCGGCGTCGACCGCGGCTGGCGCGGCGGCCCGAAGGGTCGCGGCCGTCATCAGGACAGCGCTTCGTCGTTCCAGGTGCCGATTGTGCGCGAAGTGCACGTGCCGGAGACGATTTCCGTCGCCGATCTTGCGCACAAGATGTCGGTGAAGGCTTCCGAGGTCATCAAGATCATGATGAAGCTCGGCCAGATGGTCACCATCAACCAGGTGCTGGATCAGGAAACGGCGATGATTATCGTCGAAGAACTGGGCCATCGCGCGGTGGCGGCCAAGCTCGACGATCCGGAAGCACTGCTGGTCGAGGGCGAGGTCGGTGTCGATGCGGAGCAGTTGCCGCGTCCGCCGGTCGTCACGGTGATGGGTCACGTCGACCACGGCAAGACCTCGCTGCTCGACTACATCCGTCGCGCCAAGGTGGCGGCGGGCGAAGCGGGCGGCATTACGCAGCATATCGGCGCTTACCACGTCGTGACGCCGCGCGGCGGCGTCACCTTCCTCGATACACCGGGTCACGAGGCCTTCACGGCCATGCGTGCTCGCGGCGCGAAAGCGACCGACATCGTGGTGCTGGTGGTCGCCGCCGACGACGGCGTGATGCCGCAGACCAAGGAAGCGATCTCGCACGCCAAGGCGGGCGGGGTGCCGATCGTGGTCGCGATCAACAAGATCGACAAGCCCGAAGCGAACCCGGATCGCGTCAAGCAGGAACTGGTTGCCGAAGGCGTGGTGCCGGAAGACTACGGCGGCGATTCGCCGTTCGTGCCGGTGTCGGCCAAGACCGGCTCGGGCATCGACGATCTGCTCGAGAACGTGCTGCTGCTGGCCGAAGTGCTGGAGCTGAAGGCACCGGTCGAGGTGCCGGCCAAGGGCGTCGTGATCGAAGCGAAGCTCGACAAGGGCAAGGGCCCGGTCGCGACGGCGCTGGTGCAGTCCGGCACGCTGTCGCGCGGCGACGTGGTGCTGGCCGGCACTACCTATGGCCGCGTGCGGTCTATGCTCGACGAGAACGGCAAGCCGACCAAGACGGCTGGCCCGTCGATCCCGGTGGAAATTCAAGGTCTATCGGAAGTGCCGGGTGCCGGCGAGGAAGTGATCGTGCTGCCAGACGAGCGCAAGGCGCGCGAAATCGCACTGTTCCGCCAGGGCAAATTCCGCGACGTCAAGCTCGCCAAGCAGCAGGCGGCCAAGCTCGAGAGCATGCTCGAACAGATGGGCGAAGGCGAAGTGCAGAACCTGCCGCTCATCATCAAGGCCGACGTGCAGGGTTCGCAGGAAGCGCTGGTGCAGTCGCTGCTCAAGCTGTCTACCGACGAAGTGCGCGTGCAGATCGTCCATAGCGCGGTGGGTGGCATAAGCGAAAGCGACGTTAACCTGGCCACGGCCTCCAAGGCGGTCATCATCGGCTTCAACACGCGCGCCGATGCCCAGGCGCGTAAGCTGGCCGAGTCGAACGGCATCGACATCCGCTACTGCAACATCATCTACGACGCCGTGGATGAGGTGAAGACGGCGATGTCGGGTATGCTCGCGCCGGAAAAGCGCGAAATCATCACCGGCATGGTCGAGGTGCGCCAGGTCATCAAGGTGCCGAAGTTCGGCCTGGTGGCGGGTTGTATGGTCACGGACGGCGTGGTCAAGCGCTCCTCGTCGGTGCGCGTGCTGCGCAACAACGTGGTCATTTTCACAGGCGAGCTCGATTCGCTCAAGCGCTTCAAGGACGACGTGAAGGAAGTGAAGCAAGGCTTCGAGTGTGGTATGTCGATCCAGAACTTCAACGATATCGTCGAAGGCGATCAGTTCGAAGTCCTCGAGGTCACGGAAGTTGCGCGGACGCTGTAAGGCCGGTGTGAACGCTGATGGGCCGGGCAGGCGTGGGCCTGTCCCGCCCATTTTCATGGCGACGGTGATGTGTGCCGTCTCCCGTTCGATGAACGGAATGACGGAAATACCATGACGAAGAAACGTACCTCTCCCAAGCGCAACGTGCAGATTGCCGACCAGATCCAGCGCGATCTGTCCGAGCTGATCATGCGCGAGGTGAAGGACCCGCGGATCGGCATCGTGACGATCCAGAGCGTCGAGCTGACGCCCGACTACGCGCATGCGAAGGTTTATTTCACGACCCTCACCGGCGATCCGCTGCAGATCCAGGAAGCGTTGAACCACGCCGCGGGCCACCTGCACAACCTGTTGTTCAAGCGCCTGCACGTCCATACCGTGCCGGCGCTGCATTTCCATTACGACCAGACGATCGAGAAGGCAGTCGAGATGTCGCGCCTAATCGAGCAGGCGAATTCGACGCGTGCCAAGGACGACTGAACCGCTGGGCCGGCCCCCGCGAAAACCGGACACTGGGTAACGCTTAAAATTTGAGGTAGTCTTCCGCCTATGTTTAAAGCCTACAACTAACAACATGGAACCCGTTGAGGTTCTGACCCAGCCGGAGCAGCGCCGACGCCGCTCGGTCTAAGAAAAACTGGCGATTGTGCGTGAAACCTTCGAACCCGGAGCTACCGTTTCTGGGGTAGCCCGTCCTCATTAGGTGAATGCGAACCAGGTGTTCGCGTGGCGCAAGCCGTATCAGGACGGCAGCCTGTCGGCGGTAAGTGCCGGTGAGCAGGTAGTGCCGGCATCGGACCTGGCCGAAGCCATGAAGCAGATTCGTGAACTGCAGCGACTGCTGGGCAAAAAGACAATGGAAGTG
>JAYFRX010000107.1:0-7826 GCA_040946945.1 Burkholderia sp.
CGCGGCCTCGCATTGCGCTTCGTTGCCGTACTGCTCCTGAAATTCTTTCATCGACAGACCGGTCTAAAACTGGATTCTGTTCATGGGCATGGCGCACGCTCCGTAAGCATCTGGCGAACGATACTTGGTTTCATGCCTGCTTCGGAGTCAAGTAACTAATCAGGACTATTTTTGGGACACCGCGCCGCGCCGCGGCCGGTGCATCAGGCCGCGTGCTCGACGATCAGCTGCACGCGCGTCACGCCGCTCCAGGTGTCGCTGGCGAGGCGGTAGGCGACAGTGGCGCGGGCCGGCAGCGGCTCGGTATGGTTGAACCAGATCGCGCCGAAGCGCTGCCGGCCGCGCGCGAGGTGCAGCTTCAGGTGCTTGTCCTTGACCAGCGCCTGCGAGGCCACCTCGAACTCTCCCGAGAACAGCGGGGCCGGGAAACCCTGGCCCCAGACCGCGCCGTCGAGCAGTTCGACGAACTGCGGCGTGAAATAGGCATCCTCGAGATCGCCGTCTGTCTCCAGCACGCGCGAGAGCGCTTCCTCGGACAGCCATTTGCGCGCCACCGCCTCGAAGGCGGCCGCGAAGCGCGGCAGCTTGTCGGTCTCGAGCGTGACGCCGGCCGCCATCGCGTGCCCGCCGAAGGTCACCAGCAGGTCCGGCTCGCGCTTTGAGACGAGGTCCAGCGCGTCGCGCAGATGGAAGCCGGGGATCGAGCGTCCCGAGCCCTTAACGCGCGCGCCACTCTCGTCGGCATACGCGAAGGTGAACGAGGGACGGTGGAACTTCTCCTTGAGCCGGCCCGCGACGATGCCGATCACGCCCTGGTGCCAGTCGGGATTGAACAGCGTGATGGTGGCCGCCTCGGCCGGATCGACCTGGGCCAGGTTGGCGAGCGCCTGCTGCTGCATGTCGGCCTCGATCTCGCGGCGCTCTCGGTTCATGGTGTCGAGCTGCTGGGCGAGTTCCCAGGCGCGGCCGACATCGTCGGTGGTTAAGCATTCGATGCCGAGCGACATGTCGGACAGGCGGCCCGCCGCGTTCAGCCGCGGACCCAGGCCGAAGCCGAGATCGAAGGCCGAGGCCGAACGCGCCTCGCGCGCGGCGGCGCGGAACAGCGCAGCGATGCCGGGCTGCATGCGGCCCTTGCGGATGCGCTGTAGACCCTGTGCGACCAGCACGCGGTTGTTGCCGTCCAGGCGCACCACGTCGGCCACCGTGCCGAGCGCGACTAGGTCGAGCAGGCCGTCCAGGCGCGGCTCGGGCCGGGCCCCGTCGAAGGCGCCGCGGCGGCGCAGCTCGGCGCGCAGCGCCAGCAGCACGTAGAACATCACGCCTACGCCGGCGATGTGCTTGCTCGGGAAGTCGCAGCCGGGCTGGTTCGGGTTGACGATGGCGCGCGCCTCGGGCAGCGTCGCGCCGGGCAGGTGGTGGTCGGTGACCAGCACGTCGACGCCGAGCGCATTGGCGGCGGCCACGCCGTCGACGCTGGCGATGCCGTTGTCGACCGTGATCAGCAGGTCGGGCTGGCTGGTGGCGGCCAGCTTGACAATCTCGGGCGTGAGGCCGTAGCCATATTCGAAGCGGTTCGGCACCAGGTAGTCGATCGAGGCGCCGAGCATGCGCAGGCCGCGCACGGCCACCGCGCAGGCGGTGGCACCGTCGCAGTCGTAGTCGGCCACCACCAGAATGCGTTTGCGTGCCGCCAGCACGTCGGCCAGCAGCACCGCCGCGTCCTCGCAGCCCTTCAGGCTGGCCGGCGGCACGAGGCGCGCCAGCGCGGTCTCGATGTCCTCAGGGCAGGTGACGCCGCGCGCGGCGTACAGGCGCGCGAGAACGGGATGAACGCCGTGGCGGGCGAGCGCCTCGGCGTCGGCGGGGGAGGCCTGGCGGGTGACGAGTCGGGTCATGCGGATGCGTTATTCGAACAGGGAGGCGAGCGCGCGGCGCTGCCAGAATTTGCGGAGGTCGCCCCGTGTCACGGCGAGCGTGGTGGTGCCAGTATCGCCGCACAGCGTGAAGCTTAGATCGCGTAGCTCGCCGGCGCGCAGCGCCTCGAACGCCGGCGCGAACCAGTCGCGCTCGAGCGTGTCGAGCGCGGCGCGCCAGGCCGCCCAGTCCTGCTGGATGAAGGGCACCGTCAGCGCATCGAGTTCGAGCAGGGTGGCGTGGGCCACCTCGTCCTCGCCGGCCGCGCCGGCCAGCGCGGCGAAGGCGGCCGGCGGCGCGTCCACTGGCACCTGGGCGGCGAGCCCCAGTCCGCGCGTGGCGCAGTTGGTCGACAGCGCGCGCGCGAACGGGCTGCTCACGGGCCGCAGCCGGCCCTGGCCGTGGAACCAGATTGAGTTTACGGTGAACTGGCCGCGCGCCTCGCGCGTCTCGTTGACGGCGTGGCCGAACCAGGCCATCTGCACTTCGTTCTGCAGCTTCATCCACAGCCGCGAGCGCGCTCCGGTGCGGGCCTCGTGCGGCAGCCAGATCTCGATGTTGCGGCCGCTCGCGCGCAGCGGCGCGGTGCCGGCCAGCGCGGCCAGCGACTCGCTCGACAGGTACCAGCGCCGCGGATCGGGCGCCTGCAGCTGCACGCCGAGTTCCTCGACCAGCGGGCGCGCGACCTCGAGCAGGGCGGCGGCCTCGGCGGCAGGCAGCTCGAGCGCGGACGGATCGATCAGCACCAGCTGGTCGGTGGCGATCTGCACGTGGACTGGCTCGACGCAGGCCCAGGGCGTGTCGCCCGGCGTGCCGCCGTCGGCCAGCAGCATGTACGGCGCGAGCGGCGCATCGTCGTCGGCATCGCCCTGGTTCGCGCCGAAGCGCGCGGCCAGCCAGCGTTCATGTGGCAGCGTGCGCTGGAAGTCCTCGCCGGCGCTGCGCTCGACCAGGCGTGCGCGGGCCAGCAGGGCGGCCAGCGCCGGGCTTGCCAGGTCGTGCGACCACGAGGCGGCATCGGCGGCAGACGGAAGCGCGAACGGCAACAGGAAGTGGAGGCGACGGGGCGGAGGCAGGGCTGGCATGATGGTACGCATTGTGGGCTAAACGGCTCGCGTGGGCGGTACCGATCGCGTCCCGATTTGCTCGACGCCTGCCTCGCAAGCGCGGTGGGGCGAGGTTTTGCCCGCGATCGAGGGGTGTCGCGCGGAGCGCGCCGGGCCGTCGCTTTTTCAGGGAGAGTTAAGCAATCGATATTATGGCAAACTTCGCGCGTGATCGGCGGTGCCTTCCCAAGGAAAGCGCGGGCGATTCAGGGCCGGTGCCGCCCGCCGCAACCAGTGAAAAGGACAGGCTTGAAACTCCCGTACGAATGGCAGATCGGCTGGCGCTATACGCGCGCCGGCAAACGCACGACTGGCAACGGTTTCATCTCCTTCATCGCCGCCGTCTCGATGCTCGGCATCGCTCTCGGTGTGGCTGCCCTGATCGTGGTGCTGTCCGTGATGAACGGCTTCCAGAAGGAGGTGCGCGACCGCATGCTGTCGGTGCTGGCGCACGTCGAGATCTTCTCGCCCACCGGTTTGATGCCGGACTGGCAGCTGACCGCCAACGAGGCGCGCCGCAACCCCGAGGTGATCGGCTCGGCGCCCTATGTCGAGGCACAGGCCCTGCTCACGCGCCAGGACGCCGTCAGCGGCGTGCTGCTGCGCGGCGTCGATCCGACGCTCGAGCCGCAGGTGACCGACATCGCCAAGGACATGAAGGCAGGTTCGCTGGCCGCCCTGCAGCCGTGCCAGTTCGACGTCGTGCTCGGCACTGCTCTGGCCACCAATCTCGGCGTGTCGGTCGGCGACAAGGTCACCATGTTCGTGCCAGAGGGCACCGCCACGCCGGCCGGCATGCTGCCGCGCGTGCGGCAATTCACGGTGGTCGGCATCTTTGAATCGGGGCATTACGAATACGACAGCACGCTGGTGATGATCGACATCCAGGATGCGCAGAAGCTGCTCCGGCTGCCGGCACCGACCGGCGTCAGGCTGCGGCTCAAGGACATGCAGCGCGCGCCCGAGGTGGCGGTGCAGCTGTCGCATTCGCTGTCGGGCGATCTCTATATCCGCGACTGGACCCAGCAGAACAAGACCTGGTTCTCGGCCGTGAAGATCGAGAAGCGCATGATGTTCATCATCCTGACACTGATCATCGCGGTAGCCGCCTTCAACCTGGTATCCTCGCTGGTGATGACGGTCACCAACAAGCAGACCGACATCGCGATCCTGCGCACGCTCGGCGCGCAGCCCGTTTCGATCATGAAGATCTTCGTGGTGCAGGGCGTGACGGTGGGCTTCGTCGGCACGCTCTCGGGCGTGGCGCTCGGCAGCCTGATCGCCTGGAGCATCCCCTGGCTGATCCCGATGATCGAGCATGCCTTCGGCGTGCAGTTCCTGCCGCCCTCGGTCTACTTCATCAGCGAGCTGCCTTCCGATCTGGTTGCTGGCGACGTGGCCAAAATCGGCGTGATCGCTTTCGTGCTGTCGGTGGTGGCCACCCTTTATCCGAGCTGGCGCGCCGCCAAAGTGCGCCCGGCCAAGGCGCTGCGTTATGAATAAGCGACTCGGAGCTATTGTCAAATCTGGTGTACGAGCGATCGACGGCATGATCAGGCGGCCAGCGGTTGCTGAGCCGGTGTGCGATCGATCACCGGGGTTCGGTCCTTGAAGGGAATGCCCTTCAGTGTACCGGATCGGGTTGTTTAGATACGATTTTTCGATCAGATGGCAAGTGGCAAGAACGTTGCCTGACGGCCTTCGAGGGGTGTCTTGAAGCCCAGTTTTTCGAGACGCCATTCGCGATTGTATCGGTCCTTGAAAGCGACGGCGGCAGCACGAACTTCTTCAACGTTGTTGAACAGCCGTCCGTGGATGGCTTGCTCCTTCATGGTCCGATTGAAACGCTCGGCGACGCCGTTGGTCTGCGGCTCAGCGACGAAGGCGTAGCTCGGCGTAATCCCCCAGAACTTGAGCTGGGCGCGGAAATCGTCCGACCTGTACTGCGAGTCGTGATCCATTCGCAGCGACAGTCCGCGGCCGGCATCAGCTTCGATCGATCCGAACTGCTCGCACACCCCTTTGGCTGATTGGCTCCAGTGCGGCAAAGCGGTCGCCCACTTTGGTGACGTGGATGCCAACACACGCCGCGTCGCAATGATCAACCGCAGCGAAAATCCAGACCAGGCCCTCATCGACGGTTTGAACCTTGGTACCATCGGTGCCCCACATCTCGTTAGGTCGATCAGTCGTGTACCGGATCCGGTTGTTTAGAGGCTAGTTCAAAAACCAATGAGGGGCTGTTTACTTGTTCGGCAAGCTGCTAACGTTGGATGTCTGAACAACGGAACCCAAGGGATGGAAGCGCCAATCATTGATGACGAATTGTGGACACTGATCGAACCGTTACTGCCGCCGCCCAAGCCCCGGCGCAAAGAGCATCCTGGTCGCCCACGCGTATCCGATCGGGCCGTGTTGAATGGCATCCTGTTCGTGTTGAAAACCGGTCTGCGATGGAACCATCTGCCAACCGTATTGGGCTTTGGCTCCGGCCCGACCTGCTGGCGACGACTGAACGACTGGCGCAAAGCAGGAGTATGGGATCGACTGCACGAACTGCTGCTCGACACGTTGCGCGAGGCCGGGCAGATCGATCTTTCATACGCTGCCGTCGATTCCTCGTCGGTACGATCTGTTGGGGCGGGCGAAAAACTGGCCCGAACCCCACGGATCGCGCGCGACCCGGTTCCAAGCACCCCATCCTCGTAGATGCCAATGGCGTTCCCATCAGCGCCATCCTGACCGGCGCGAACCACAACAACGTCACCCAGTTGCTGCCGCTCGTCGACGCGATTCCCCCGATCCGCGGCGCGCGCGGCCGACCCCTTCAGAGACCCAAGGTCATCTATGCCGATCGTGGTTACGATTCCGATCCGCATCGTCAACGATTGCGCGAACGCGGCATCAAACCGGTGATCGCAAGGCGCCGCACTGAACATGGGAGTGGTCTGGGCAAATTCTGTTGGGTCGTTGAACGGACTTACCCGTGGCTCCACAACTTCCGTCGTCTTCGCATACGCTTCGATCGTCGAGCTGACATTCACGAAGCATTCTTCAAATTCGGCTGCGCCCTCGTCTGCTGGAACATCTTCAGGCGTACCGAGCAGTATTTTTGAACTGGCCTCTTAGACACGATGTTGCGATCAGGCGGCAAGTGGCAAGAGCGCTGCCTGACAGGCTTCGAGGGGTGTCTTGAAGCCCAGTTTTTCGAGACGTCATTCGCGGTTGTATCGGTCCTTGAAAGCGACGGCGGCAGCACGAACTTCTTCAACGTTGTTGAACAGCCGTCCGTGGATCGCTTGCTCCTTCATGGTCCGATTGAAACGCTCGGCGACGCCGTTGGTCTGCGGCTCAGCGACGAAGGCGTAGCTCGGCGTAATCCCCCAAAACTTGAGTGGGGCGCGGAAATCGTCCGACCTGTACTGCGAGCCGTGATCTATTCGCAGGGACAGTCCGCGGCCGGCACCAGCTTCGACCGATCCGAACTGCTCGCGCACCCCTTGGCTGCTTGGCTCCAGTGCGGCAAAGCGGTTGCCCACTTTGGTGACGTGGATGCCAACACACGCCGCGTCTCAATGATCAACCGCAGCGAAGATCCCAGACCGGGCCCTCATCGACGGTTTGAACCTTGGCGCCATCGGTGCCCCCACATCTCGTTAGGCCGATCAGTCGTCATTCGACCATCGTGAGCATTGGGCGGTTTCTGCGGTTGCCGATGGGGCGAAAGCAGGCCGTGTTCGCGCATCAGCGGCGAGACACGAGCGCGGGACAGCGGATGTCGTCCTGAATGCGCAAACGTGCCCAGGCCTTGCTCGCCCCTTCGCCGACGAACGGCGTGCGAGTCAGATCGGTGCGAACAGCTGCGAGCAGCTCGTGATCGGGCGCCTTGAGCTTTGGGCCACGTCGGACAGGGGCAAGTGGGGTGACCTTGTTGAGCGGCCTGGCGCGCTCGGCATAGATCGTGGAGCGCGGAAAGTCGAGCGCCTGGCATACCCGTTGCAATCCGAAGGGTTTGCCTGTCGCGGAGATCGTGTGGCTCATGTCGACGAACTCCGGACGATCAAAGGGCGGTGCTCCTGCCGCTCGCGTTCCATGCGCAGCATTTCGACCTCCATGGTCAGTTCGCCGACGCGATGCACGGCTTCCTTGAGCCTGACTTTCAACGGATCGGTCTGGCGCGTTTTCAGACCGGCCTCGATGCCTGCCAGGGCGAGTTCGCGCCATTGTTCGAGCTCGGTGATCGTGACGCCAACTTCGCGAGACACCGGGTCAATCGATTCGCCGCGCAGCAAGCGCAGGACGACAGCGCGTTTGCGCCCGGACGGACCAGCGCTTGAATTTGGCGGCGCTGTGGCGGCGTCTACGGCCGCGCTACGCACGCCCTCCGTCGCCGCCAGCGCAACTTCCTGCACGTCTACCTTCTTCAACATCTCAGACATCCAGTTTGGATGCGTTTTACCCCAAATCTGTGTCTAGAAAAACCGGAGCCGCCGCAAGGCGATCAACTACTCGCTGAACCACTGGGCAGCCCTCACGTTCTACTGTGAGGACGGTTGGGCCGAGATAAGCAACGTGCTTGCCGAAAACGCCTTGCGCTGTGTCGCGCTCGGACGCGAGAATTATCTGTTCGTCGGCTCCGACAGCAGGGGCGAGCGGGCCGCCGCGATGGATAGCTTGACGCATAGGAATTTACGCATAGGAATTTCAAAACGCCAGAGGAGGCGGGCGATCTGCGCAGAAGTTCGCTGGACGGGTAGTGGTGCCGTCGGTGGGCAAGGTTTCCGGCAACGTCACGCGATTTTC
>JAYFRX010000108.1:0-7801 GCA_040946945.1 Burkholderia sp.
AATATCGTTCCGACGATCGACGAGCATTAGTACCGGCAGGACTGGCTCAGGCATTTCCACAGTCGCTGGCCGTTGTAGGCGCTGGCGTAGCGCGTGCCCTTGCATCGAGGGCACACCCAGCCATCGGGCCAGCGAGACCCGACCAGCGCGGCCTCGCATTGCGCTTCGTTGTCGTACTGCTCCTGAAATTCTTTCATCGACAGACCGGCCTGAAACTGGATTCTGTTCATGGGCACTGCGCACGCTCCGTAAGCATCTGGCGAACGATACCTGATTTCATGCCTGCTTCGGAGTCAAGTAACTAATCAGGACTATTTTGGGGACACCGCCTCAAGCTGTGGCCGACGGCACCGGCATCTCGATACCCGATACCGAAGAGAACCAGGCGTGTTTTCCTCAGCCCGACACTCAGGCGCCCGGCGTAGGTTTTCCGCTGGCGCGACTTGGTCGCAGTGATTTGCCTGGCCACCGGTGCCGTGCTCGACGCAGCGCTGGGGCCCTACAGCAGCAAAGGCAATAGCGAACAACTGGGATTGTTTCGCCAGCTTGCCGCGGCGTTCAGCGCAAACAACGTGATGCTCACCGATGCCCTCTACTGCAACTACTTCCTGATCGTCACGCTCATGGCTTCCGGTGTCGATGTGCGCTTCGAGCAGAGCGGGTCGCGAATCACCGATGTCAAGACCACCATCGGCACGGAAGTCCTTCATTGCCAGAGCCCGCAGATGAATGAGAAAGAACCTGGGTCCATCTGCTCGTCTACAGCCGGATCCGACTCCTGATGGCGCAGGCCGCCGACAATGCCGGCGTCGACCCGCGTGTCCTGAGCTTCAAGCACGCCCTGCAACTGTGGACCGAGTGGGTGACGCGCGGTCTGAACGCGACCACTCATTCGAGCCGTTGGTTCGCGCTGATCGCTCAATCCAAGGTCGGGCATCGGTCTGGTCGCATCGAGCCGCGAATGCGAAAGCGACGACCCAAACCTTACCCATGGCTCAAAACTTCCTACGCCGCAGCACACCCACACCTTGAGCTACATGGTCATCCGCAGCAGTTAAAGTAAGTGCCATTCCCCTTGTACACCAGATTTGACTTTAACTCGGCAGCCACATATACAGGCACACCAGCCGCGTATCCGGTAACTCGCCCGCCAGTTTTCCACCAGGCGTTCGTAGCCTTCCACCCAGCGCGTGCTTTCCTTGACGTCATGACGCAACCCCTCTTCATCCTTCGGTTGGCGCGACCACATCCACGCGTCTAGCACCCCGAGCGGCACGCGCTCCGGACTCACTGCATACGTCGGATGCAGATATATCCCCCGTCGAGCCTCATCATTCAACGGCTCAAGCCCATCGCTCGACTGCCCGTTGAAATCCCTCCAGCTCAGTTGTATCTTGGATGCACAGCACCACGGGCTCCTCGCTCATGCGTTCGCGCGTGCGTTGCCAATGCGGCTCCATGATGTCGTGCCATTCGAACGCATCGTTCTCCAACCGGTATGCGCCCATCGTCTCTGTCCACCCGTGGCTGGCCTTGGCGATACTTTCCGTTGGTTTCTCCCAAAATCTCATCAGCAGTCGCTTTGCCTTGTTGTTGCGCCGTTCGCCGCCCAGATCAATACTCGCCAACTCCTTGTCCGCCCAACCGATCTTCCGCGCCATCTTCTATCGCATCGACCTTTCAAAGAGCAAGAGTCAACTCGCTTTCCCAGACGCCTGCAACATCCCTGTCACCCTTGCCACATAAGGCTCGGCGGATTTGTGTATAAAGGGGTGGCTTGGGCCAGGGCGTGTCGAGCCGCGCGTTGGACAGCCCGTGCATGCCGGCTGCCAGCCACAGCGGTGCCTCGAGTGCGGTATCGGGCTCGGCCGGTTGCAGTAGTAGAGCGCAGCGGTGCCGGCGATCTGCTCGAGATAGTCGAGCGGCGCGAGATTGCGCCCGCCGAGGAAGTATGACACCAGCTTGCCGCGCGTCGAGGTGCCGGCGTGGATGTCGAAGGGGGCGCGGTAGTTGGTCAGCGCCCCGAAGCGACCGTCGCGCGAGACGCCGAGCCAAGTACCGCCGCCTTCCAGGTCCCCGGCCAGCACGCCGGGCACATCCTCCCACCAGGCCAGCGGCGCGCTCGTGCGGCGGAAGAATTCGTCACGGTTCGCGGTGAGCGTCAGCACCGGGGGCCATCCTGGGCCTCGTGCTGCCAATCGAATACGATCAGGCACATTAGGGGATTCCCTCGCCGGGATCGGGGTGCGCGGACCGGGCACGCGCCGGTGGCTCGCGTTGGTCGGCGCACCACGATAGCACGCGCGCTCAGACTTCGGTGGGCAAGCCGTAGGGCAACGACAGGAAGGCCAGCGCCGTGCCGTCGGCGGTGCCGAGGTGGACCGTGCCCGATTCCTGCGCGGCCAGCTTGATCTCGGCTAGCGCGTCGACCCCGCCGGCAGGTGCGGCCGCCGCGTTGACGATCATCCCGCAGGGCTGGCCCGAATCCTCGCTGTGGAACAGCTCGACGCCGGCCCGGACCGTGTCGGTCTCGCCCTCAACGTGCACCAGCGCGGCACGGCGCTTGATGGTGCCGCGATACTGGCTGCGCGCGACGATTTCCTGGCCCGGGTAGCAGCCCTTGCGGAAATTGACAGCGCCGATCACGTCGTAGTTGAGCATCTGCGGCACGAACTGCTCGACCACCGGCTGGGTGATGCGCGGCTCGGCGGCACGGATCTCGAGCCAGTCCCACACGGCCGGCGAGACGCGCGCGAGCTTGCCGTCGAGCGCGGCGGCACCAGCCTCGAACTCCTCGCGGCTGGCGATCCACAGGTAGCGCGCGCGCTCGTCAGCGTCGGGCAGCCGGATCAGCGTGCCGGCCGGGCCGTCGAGCTTGGTATGAACGCCGTCGGGCAGCGCCTCGAACGGGCCCGACAGCGCCTCTCGCACCTCGCCGGCGATACCAACGGCGACCAGCTCGGCCGCGTCGCTCAGCTTGGCCTTGGCGCGCAGCACGAATATCGACAGGCGCTTCTGCACGGCCGCCTGGATGTCCTTCGAGACCAGCAGGCGCACGCCGGCGTCGCTGCGCCAGGCCAGGAACGAGGCCAGCAGGCGGCCCTTGGCGGTGCAGTAGCCGGCCAGCTTCACGCCGGCCGTGTCGAGATGCTCGATGTCGTTGGTCAGCTGGCTGTGGAGGAAGGTCGCGGCATCGTCGCCGGCGACATCGATGATGCCGAACTGCGACAGCGGCGCGTAGACGCCGCGCGTGAGCACTGCCTCGAATTCGGCGGCCGCCGGACGCGGCAGGAGGGGCAGGGCAGGGACAGCCGCGGTCGGCGCCCCGTTGACGATCGGTGTGCTCATTGAAACGGGGAACAGTCAATCCTGACTTTGGCGAAGACAAGCAGGCATTATATGGACCTTCACCGAGTCCCGTTCCGCATGTCCCCACTCTCGAAATGCGCCGCGCGCGCAGCGACGGCCGTCGTCCTGGTCCCTGCGCTGGTGGGCGGCGGCTATTACTGGGCGAACCAGCCGCTTGCCTTACCGTCTCTGACCGTCGATGTCACGATCAAGCCGCACAGCAGCGTCAAGAGCGTCGCGCAGCAGCTCGTGCGCAGCGGCGTGCCCCTGCAGCCGCAAATGTTCGTGCTGATGACGCGCGTGCTCGGGCTGGAGAGCCGGCTCAAGTCGGGCAATTACGAGTTCAAGACCGGCCTGACGTCGTACGAGATGCTGCAGAAGCTGGCGTGCGGCGACGTCAACGAATATGTCGCGACCCTCATCGAGGGCTGGACCTTCAAGCGCATGCGCGCCAAGCTGGACGGCAATCCGGCCCTCGTGCACAGTACGGCGGGCATGAGCGATGCGGAGCTGCTGCGCGCGATCGATGCGACGCCAGCACAGATCGAGCGGGGCAGCGGCGAAGACCTGTTCTTCCCCGATACCTACCTGTTTGACAAGGGCATCAACGACGTCAACCTCTACCGGCGCGCCTACCAGCTGATGCTGACGCGGTTGTACGAAGCCTGGCGCATGCGCGCCCCCGGGCTGCCGTATCGCTCTGTTTACGATACAGTGGCGATCGCTTTGATCGTCGAAAAGGAAACTGGCCACGCGGCCGACCGCGCCTACGTGGCGGTGGTGTTCGCGAACCGGTTGCAGACCGGTCCGACCGTGATTTACGGCCTCGGCGACGCTTACGACGGGCACTTGCGCAAGCGGGACCTGCAGACAGAAAATCCTTACAATACCTACACACGCCGCGGCCTGCCGCCGACGCCGATCGCCCTGCCTGGCGCCGCGTCGCTGCAGGCCGCCGTGAAACCAACCGCCACCCCGGCGCTCTATTTTGTCGCCAAGGGCGACGGCACGAGCGTCTTCTCGTATACGCTCGGCAATCACAACAAGGCGGTGGCTAAATATCTACGAGGTGAATGATGGCGCGCGGTAAATTCATCACGTTCGAAGGGATCGACGGTGCGGGCAAGACCACGCACCTCGCCTGGTTCTGCGAGCAGTTGCGCGCGCAGGTCGCGGCCAGCGGCCGCCAGGTGGTGCAGACCCGCGAGCCGGGCGGCACCACGCTGGGCGAGGCACTGCGCGCGGTGCTGCTGGAGCAGGCGATGGACCTGGAAACCGAGGCCCTGCTGATGTTCGCGAGCCGTCGCGAGCACCTGGCGCGCGTGCTCGAGCCGGTGCTCGCGCGCGGCGACTGGGTGGTCTCGGACCGCTTCACCGACGCGACCTTCGCCTACCAGGGCGGCGGCCGCGGCCTGCCGCGCGACAAGCTGGAAACACTGGAGCGCTGGGTGCAGGGCGGTTTCCAGCCCAACCTGACGATCCTGTTCGACGTGCCGCCCGAAGTCGCCAGCGAGCGGCGTGGCCCGGCGCGCGCGCCAGACAAGTTCGAGTCGGAAAGCGCCGCCTTCTTCCTGCGCACGCGCGCCGAGTACCTGCGCCGCGCGGAAGAAGCACCTTACCGCTTCCTGATCGTCGACGCCAGCCAGTCAATCGCCCAGATCCAGCGCCAGCTCGAAGGCGTGCTGGCCTCGCTCTGACCCACCAGCAAAGAGCCGACCCGATGATCTATCCATGGCAAACCGAGGACTGGGACCGCCTGCAGGCACTGCGCGCGGCCTGGCCGCACGCGCTGCTGCTGCACGGCCAGGCCGGCATCGGCAAGCTGTGTTTCGCCCAGCACCTGGCGCAGGGTTTCCTGTGCGAGTCGCCGCTGCCCAGGGGCGGGCCCTGCGGCAAGTGCGCGGCCTGCACCTGGTTCAAGCAGGGCAACCACCCCGACTACCGGATCGTGCTGCCCGAGGCGCTGGCCAGCGAGGTGCCGAGCGCGGCCGCCGACGAACCCAAGGCGGACGCTGAGGAGGGCGGCAAGAAGACCCGCACACCGAGCAAGGAAATCAAGATCGAGCAGGTGCGCGGCCTGCTCGACTTCGTCGGCGTCGGCTCGCATCGCGGCGGCGCGCGCGTGGTGGTGCTGTGCCCGGCCGAGGCGCTCAACGTGGCGGCCGCCAACGCGCTGCTCAAGACGCTCGAGGAGCCGCCCTCGGGCGTGCTGTTCCTGCTGGTGTCGGCGCGACTCGACCGCCTGATGCCTACCATTATCAGCCGCTGCCAGCAATGGCCGATGACGCTGCCCTCGGCGTCGGGTGCCGAGGCCTGGCTGGCGGCGCAGCGCGTGCCCGACGCGGCGGCGCTGTTGGCCGAGGCGGGCGGCGCGTCGCTGGCCGCGCTGGCGCTGGCCGGCGACGAGAACCGGCCGCTGCGCGACTGGACGCTGGCCCAGCTGGGGGCCGGCGCGGGCTGCAATCCGTTCGCCTGCGGCGAGTCCTTGCAGAAGCTGCCGGTGCCGGTGGTGCTGGGCTGGTTGCAGCGCTGGCTCTACGACCTGCTGGCGCAGCGCGCCGCTGGCCAGCCGCGTTATTTCCCCGCGCAGCGCGCCGCGCTCGAACGCTGCGCGGCGGCGCTCGACGCCAATGCCTTCGCGCGCTTCATGAAGACCGTGACGCGTCAGCGCGCGGTCGAGAACCACCCGCTCAATGCGCGGCTCGTGTTCGAGGAACTGTTCCTCGGCTATCGCGAGCTCTACGAATGAGCCCGATCGCTCACGCTTGAGGACAGACAGGAAGCGCAGATGTTCGTCGATTCCCATTGCCACATCAATTTCGAAGGGCTCGCAGACCGCCTGCCCGAGGTGCTCGACAAGATGCGCGAGCATCTTGTCACGCATGCGCTGTGCGTCTCGGTCGACATGGAGACTTTGCCGCAGGTGCTCGCGATCGCCGAGCAGCACGAGCACATCTACGCCTCGGTGGGCGTGCATCCCGATCACGAGGAGGTGCAGGAACCGACGCTCGCTGAACTCGTCGAACTGGCAGCGCACCCGAAGGTGGTCGCGATCGGCGAGACCGGCCTCGACTACTACCGGCTCGGCAAGCGCAGCATTGCCGACATGGAATGGCAGCGCGAGCGCTTTCGCACGCATATCCGCGCCGCGCACGCCACCGCCAAGCCGCTGATCATCCACACGCGCGCCTCCTCGGAGGACACGCTGCGGATCATGGCCGAGGAACGCGCCTCAGTGCCGGGCGGCGTGATGCACTGCTTTACCGAGCCCTGGTACGTGGCCGAGGCAGCGCTGGCGCAGGATTTCCATATCTCGCTGTCGGGGATCGTCACCTTCAAGAAGGCCGAGGCGGTGCAGGACGTGGCGCGGCGCGTGCCGCTCGAGCGCCTGCTGATCGAGACGGACTCGCCATACCTCGCGCCGGTGCCGTATCGCGGCAAGTTGAATGAACCTGCGTACGTCAGTTATGTCGGACGCTTTATCGCGGCACAGCGCGGCCTCAGCTATGAGGGGCTGGCCGTCGCGACCACGCAGAACTTTTTCCGGCTGTTCAAGATCACCGCCTGATGCGATCAGGGCTTCCGTATAAAGAGGTCGGTGTGGCAAGGGTGAGCGTGCGGAAGTGAGTGGTTGTAAACATCGGCGTGCTGAGGTTTACTCTCGATTTTTAGTGAAACGAAAGATGCCTTCGATCATGGATGCGTTCGTCGAGTTGCGGGATCCGCAATGCCGTCAGCGCCGTTACCCGCTGGACCAGATTGTGCTGACGGCGCTGTGCGCCGTCCGGTGCGGAGTGGAAGACTGGGAGACGATAGCGCTGTGGGGGCGAACCTGACTGGGGTGGCTGCGCAAGCATCTGGCTTACGCGAACGGAATTCCATGCGAAGACACGTTCAGGCGGGTGTTCAGCGGAGTGAGCTCGGTTGCCTTCAAGCGCTGCTTCATCGAATGGGCGGGGCACCTGTGTTCGAGCCTCGCGGGCCTGCACTTCGCGATTGACGGCAAGACGGTGCACGGCAACGCGGGCCGTAGCGGGCATACGCTGCATCTGGTCTCGGCGTGGCGTTCTGATAAAAGCTCCTGATTAGTTACTTGAATCCGGGACCATCAACATACGGCGAGGATGAGGTTTTTTCGTAACGGCGGCCCGAAGCAGGCGCGGCGCCATCGCGGGCAAATCGAAATGGCGGTTGAAACAGTCGGCGAATTCAGCGAGATAGCGATGGGCATATTTGGCGTGATCGATAGCCTGGTACGTGCCCTTGAAGGCCGTTTTCAGGTTGCCGAGCATCGTGTTGACCCAGCGAAACTCGGGGCGCTGCGCCGCCTGACGGCCACCGCCCGTGACATGGCGCTCATGACTGGCAGCCTTTTGCGTCACGCCGTCGAAACACCACAGGCCATCGGAAACGACGCACGCGGTGGGCATCAGGCTGCTGGCCGCCCAGACCT
>JAYFRX010000109.1:0-7794 GCA_040946945.1 Burkholderia sp.
GAACGAAATGATCACGAGGTCCTCCCCGATGCGCGCGATGTATTCGACTCTAGCATCTTCGGCTTTCCGCGCGCCTACATCACTGCGAGCGATCGCTTCTGCATACCGACGGTTTTAGTCGCCGCGCCGCGGCTTACCTTGACGAATTCGGCGCGCCCTTCCAGGCCGTGGCGGGCCAGCGCGTCGAGAAAGGCCGCGTGCCGTTCGTGGCGGGTGGCGCTGGCATTTCCGAACAGCCGGGCCACCCGGCGATGGCCGCGCGCGATCAGATGCTCGACCAGCCTTCCGGCCGCGTCGCGGTTGTCGAGCGTGACGGCGTCGGCGGTGCCGGGCGGCCCGGCGCGGTCGATCATCACCACCGGGAAGGCGTAGGCGCTCGCGTCGAACTGCTGCGCGGCCGCGTGGGTTGGCGAATAGATTACGCCCGTGGATTACGTCCCTGACGCGAGGTACATCGCCTCCTTCTCGGGATTTTCGTCGATGTTGCAGAGAGAATCACGCGCATGCCCTGCGCGTGGGCGGCATCCTCCACGGCGCGGCTGACCTCGGTGAAGAAGGGGTTGCGCACGTCGGAGACGATCAGGCCGATGGTGGCCGTATCGCCCGAGCGCAGCCGGCGCGCGGCCGCGTTGGGCCGGTAGTCGAGCCGCTCGATTACCTCGAGCACGCGCCGGCGCACGCTGTTGCGCACCGGGCCGTTGTTGGACAGCACACGCGAGACGGTGATGACCGAACGCCGGCCGCCTCGGCGACACCCTTGATGCGTAGTGCCATATCGACTGGTATCCATTTCAGTTCTTGGGTCGGGAAATACCCTGATTCGACGGGACCGCCGCGGCGGTCCTGAACCGCCACCGGTGCCCGGAAGCAGGCGTGCCTGCGCATTGTAGCGGGGCTTGGCGGAAATTTCAGCCGATTTTTAATTCCCCTGTGTGGCTTGACGGAAAAAGTGGTATCGATTCCAATACGCCCATTCCAACGAATCGTCAGGAGACGCGATGTCGTCCTTGCTTACCGCAGGGCAGGTCCGGCTCGCCGCCCGGGCCGCCTCCCGCCACGATGCGATCGACCAAGCCGGCGCATTGCTGGTCGAGGCCGGCGTGATCGAGCCGGCCTATGTGGCCAGCCTACACGGCCGCGAGCAGGTCTCGAACACCTATCTCGGCCATGGCGTGGCGATCCCGCATGGCCTGCAGGAGGACCGCCACCTGATCCGCCGCACCGGCGTGGCCGTGCTGCAGCTGCCCGAGGGCGTCGAATGGCGCGACGGCGAGCGCGCCCGCCTGGTGGTCGCGATTGCCGCGCAGTCGGACCAGCACATCGTGCTGCTGCAGCGGCTGACGCGCCTGATCGGCGATCCGGCGCGTCTGGAGCAGTTGCGCGCGACGCCCGATACGCAGGCGATCGTCGATGCGCTCGACGGCGATGCCTCGGCGGTGCCCGACGCCGGCTCGGTGCCGATCGTCCGTGCCACGCCGGCCGATTACGCCGAGCGCATCGAGTTGGTGCTCGACTATCCGCATGGGCTGCATGCGCGCCCCGCCAGCGCCTGGGTGGCCAGCGCGAAACGCTTCCAGGCGGTGCTGCGCGTGCGTCACGGCGATACCGCCGCCGATCCCAAGAACCTGATCAGCCTGCTGCAGCTGGGTACCACCGCGAATGCCGCGCTGGTGCTGTCGGCGCAGGGCGTGGACGCGGCCGAGGCGCTGGTCGCGCTGAAGCAGACCATCGAGGCCCTTTCGGTCGAGGAGCACGCGCGCTCCGACACGGCGCGGCTGCGCCGCCAGCAGGTGCAGCCGGCGCTGTGGACGCCGCGCGATCCGGCCACCGTGTTTGAGGGCGTCGGGGCCGGGCCCGGTTTCGTGGCGGGGCCGGTGCGCCTGATGCGGGCGGAGAAGCTCCAGATCGAGGACCGCGCCGACGATCCGCTCGATGCCGCCACCCGCCTCGAAGCGGCGCTGGCGAGCACCGCCCGCGAGCTCGAGGCCCTGGCGCGCGAGACCGGCGCGCGGCTCGGCGAGGCAGAGGGCGCTATCTTCGCGGCGCAGCGCGAATTGCTCAACGACGCCGCGCTGCTCGACGAAACGGCGCGCCTGGTGATCGACGGGCACGGGCTGGCCTGGTCCTGGCATCGCGCCACCGAGCCGCAGGCGGCGAAGCTGGCGGCGCTGCCCGATCCCCTGCTGGCGGCGCGCGCCACCGACCTGCGCGATGTCGCGTGCCGCGTGCTCCGCCATCTCGGCGATGCCGGCGTAACGGGCCTGGCCAGTGCGTCGGGCGGTGCCGGGCAGGGCACGCCCTCGATCCTGATCGCCGAGGATCTCACTCCCTCCGACACGGCCCAGCTCGACCCGGCCGTCACACTTGGCTTCTGCACCGTGGCCGGCGGCTCGACCTCGCATACGGCGATCCTCGCGCGCACGCTCGGTGTGCCGGCGGCCGTGGCCTGCGGCACTGCGCTGCTGAACCTGCGCGACGGCGACCATGTGGTGCTCGACGGCAACGCGGGGCGGCTCTACGCCGGCGTGTCGACTGCCGATTGCGAGCGCGCGGCCGAGGCGCAGCGGCAGTTCGTCGAGGCGCAGCACCGCGCGGCCGCGAATCGCGCGCTGCCGGCCGCCACGCTCGACGGCCATGTGCTGGAGATCGGCGCAAACATCACGCGGCCGACGCAGGTGAAGTCGGCGATCGAGAACGGTGCCGACGGCGTCGGCTTAATGCGCACCGAGTTCCTGTTCCTGGAGCGCCACGACTCGCCGGACGAGGACGAGCAATACGCCTGCTACCGGCAGATGGTGGAGGCCAGCGGCGGGCGGCGCCTGATCATCCGCACGCTCGACATCGGCGGCGACAAGCAGGTGCCCTACCTAAACCTGCCGCACGAATTGAATCCCTTTCTCGGCGTGCGCGGGCTGCGGCTGTGCCTGCGACGGCCCGACCTGTTCGTGCCGCAGCTGCGCGCGCTCTATCGCGCCGCCAAGCACGGCCCGCTGTGGATTATGTTCCCAATGGTGTCCACGCTCGACGAGGCGCGCCAAGCGATCGCGCTGGCCGAGACAGTGCGCGCCGAACTCGACGCGCCCATCGTGCCGCTCGGCATCATGGTCGAGACGCCCTCGGCCGCGGCGCTGGCCGACCATTTTGCCGAGATTGTCGACTTCTTCTCGATCGGCACCAACGACCTCACGCAATATGTGCTCGCCATCGATCGCGAGCATCCCGAACTGGCGCGGATGGCCGAGAGCCTGCATCCGGCCGTGCTGCGCATGATCGCGCAGACGGTGGACGGCGCGCGCCAGCATTGCAAGTGGGTCGGCGTGTGCGGCGGGCTGGCCGGCGAGCCGCTCGGCGCGGCGATCCTGGCGGGGCTCGGGGTCGACGAGCTGTCGATGAGCGTGCGCGACATCCCGGCCGTGAAGACACGGCTGCGCGCCTCGCGGCTCGATGCGCTGCGCGCGCTGGCGCGTCGCGCGCTCGATCGCACCGATGTCGACGCCGTGCGCGCGCTCGACGGCGGTGAGGCCAGCGAGGCCAAGGACGAGGCGGCCGCATGAGCATCACGACCCGACCGGCGGCCGACGCCGCGCGCGTGGTGGTGACCGTCACGCCGAATCCCGCACT
This sequence comes from Burkholderia sp., assembly GCA_040946945.1. GTDB lineage: Bacteria > Pseudomonadota > Gammaproteobacteria > Burkholderiales > Burkholderiaceae > Burkholderia. Next base: position 3,622 of record JAYFRX010000109.1, read on the forward strand.
CGACCAGACCGTGCGCGTGGCCGGGCTCGCGCTCGGGGCCGTGAACCAGGCCGAATCGCTCGAGATCAACGTGGGCGGCAAGGGCGTCAACGTCGCCGGCTGCCTGGCCGACTACGGCATCGCGACGATCGTCACGGGCCTGCTGGGCCGCGAGGGCAGCGAGGCCTTCGAGACGATGTTCGCCGACAAGCGGATCGAGGATTGTTTCGTGCGCATCGCCGGGCGCACGCGCACCAACGTCAAGCTGGTCGATCCGGCGCGCGGCGAGACCACCGACCTCAATCTCGCTACCGCGCGGGCCACGGCGCACGACCTGGAGGCGCTGGAGGCGCGGCTTGCCTCGCTGGCGGTGCCGGAGCGCTGGTTCGTGCTGGCCGGCAGCCTGCCGCCCGGCGTCGACGCGGACTTCTATCGCCGCGCCACGCGCGTGCTGCGCGAGGTGGGTGCGCGCGTCGCGCTCGATACCAGCGGCGCGCCGCTGGCCGCCGTGCTGGGCTCGGACGATCCGCGCGAACTGCCGGACCTGGTCAAGCCCAATCGTGAGGAGCTGGTGGCAGTGCTGGGCCGGCCGATCGACAGCCGCGAGGCGCTGCTCGACGCAGCGCGCGAGCTGGTGGGGCGCGGCGTGCGCTACGTCGCCGTGTCGCTCGGCGAGCAGGGTGCATTCGGCATCTGCACGACCGACTCGGCTGAACTCGACGGTTTTCACGCGGCGCCCTTGCGTGTACCGGTGGCCAGTACGGTGGGAGCGGGCGACGCCTTCGTCGCCGGGCTGGTGGCGAGCCTCGTCGAGGGCCGCGACTGGGCCGAGGCCGGGCGCCGCGCGACAGCCTTCGCGGCGGCCAAGCTGGCGCGCGTCGGCCCGCATCTGCCGGATCACGCAACCCTCGATGTGCACGCGGCGCGCGTCGAGCTCAACACCTTCACGATCGCGGCCGATGGTGCCGTGCGACCCCGCGCGGGCGGCGCGGCAGCGGAGACATCATGGAAAGACTGATTGGATTGGTGGCAGCGCCGGAGCGCAGCGCCGCGCCGGTGATGGCGGCGCAGGCCTTGCTGCGCGCGGCGCGGCACCTGGGCGGCATGCTTGAGATCGAGACGCGCAGCGCGCTGGGCATCGGCTCGCCGCTGACGGCCGAGCAGATCGGCGCGGCGCATGCGGTGCTGATCGCCGCCGACGATATGGCCGGCATCGACGAGACACCGTTCGCCGGCAAGGCGATTCATCGCGTCTCGATCGAGCGCGCGATCCGCGATGCGGACGAGCTGGTGGAGCGGGTTACGCGCGCGGCGGCCGATGCGGGCGACGCGGTGCCGGCGGTTTCGGCGGTTCCTCGATCGACGGGCGCTTCGGTGCCTTCAGTGCCGGCCGCGAACACGGCATCGTCGGCGCAGGCGCTGAAGATCGTCGCGATCACCTCCTGCCCGACCGGCATCGCCCATACCTTCATGGCGGCTGAAGGGCTCGCGCAGGGCGCGCGCCAGCTCGGCCACACGATGCATGTCGAGACGCAGGGCTCGGTGGGCGCGCAGAACCAGCTGACCGAGGTGCAGATCGCCGAGGCCGACCTGGTGGTGATCGCCGCCGACACGCAGGTCGACAAAGCGCGCTTCGTCGGCAAGCGTCTCTACGAGACTGGCACGAAGAGCGCGATCGGCGGTGGTGCCGTGCTGCTCGCATGCGCCATCGCCGAGGCGAGCCGTGACACTGCCGCGCCGGTCATCGCGTCCACGGCTGGCGCCTCGCTGGCCGACCAGGCCGCGGCGGCCAAGCAGGCCCGCAACGCGAAGGTGCCCGGTGCCTATCGCCACCTGATGACGGGCGTGTCCTTCATGCTGCCTTTTGTGGTGGCGGGCGGCCTGCTGATTGCGCTGTCCTTCGCGCTGGGTGGCATCTATGCCTTCGACGACGCGCACAAGGGTACGCTGGCCTGGTCGCTGTTCCAGATCGGCGCGAAATCGGCCTTCGCGCTGATCGTGCCGGCGCTGTCGGGCTATATCGCTTACTCGATCGCGGACCGGCCCGGCATCGCGCCAGGCATGGTGGGCGGGATGCTTGTCGCGAGCCTCGGTGCCGGTTTTCTGGGGGGCATCGTATCGGGCTTCCTGGCCGGTTACGCGGCGCTGCTGATTAATCGTCATCTGCGGTTGCATCGCAACCTGGAAGGCCTGAAGCCGGTGCTGATCATTCCGCTGCTGTCGACGATGATCGTCGGCTTGTTGATGATCTACGTGGTGGGCACGCCGGTGGCGGTCGCGCTGCATGCCCTGGAGGGCTGGCTGCGCTCGATGCAGTCGGGTAGCGCGGTGGTGCTCGGTGCGATCCTCGGTGGGATGATGGCGGTCGACATGGGCGGCCCCGTCAACAAGGCCGCCTATGCCTTCAGCGCCGGGCTGATCGCGAGCCAGGTCTATACGCCGATGGCGGCCACCATGGCGGCCGGCATGACGCCGCCGCTCGGCATTGCGCTGGTCACCTGGCTGTTCCGCTCGCGCTTTGGCTCCGAGGAGCGCGAGGCCGGCAACGCGGCCGCCGTGCTCGGCATCGCCTTCATCACCGAGGGCGCGATTCCGTTCGCGGCGCGCGAACCGATGCGGGTGATCCCGTCGTGCATCGTCGGCTCCGCGATCACGGGCGCGATCTCGATGGCAGCCGGCGTTGAGCTGAAGGTGCCGCATGGTGGCATCTTCGTGCTGCCGATCCCGAACGCGGTCACGCACCTCGGCAGTTACACGCTAGCGATCGTGGCCGGCACCGTGGCGACGGCGCTGCTGATCGGTCTGCTGAAGCGCCCCACGCCGTCGAAGGCAGCTTGAGCGATCCGGCGCGGCCACGGGTGCGACGCCCCTGCCGCGTCCGGCACGTTCGGCGTGCTCGGCCCGCGCGGCCAGCCGGTACAATGCGCGACGGACCGGCCGCCGCCACCGCGGGGCGAGCCGGTCGCGATGACAAGACCGCACCGAAGAGACGCCGCCATGGCTTACACCGACCGACCCTCATCATAAGCGATCCGTGATCCCCCTTGGGCCGAGACGGCCGATCGGCTAACGATCAGGTCTTCGATTTGCGAGCGGGCTTGCCAAACTTCCAAGGGGGCAGCGCTTCGCAGTCGTCGACCGTTTGCGCGAGCGGCAGCCCCTTGAACAGGTTGATAGACGTCGGCGCTGTTCGCCTTGCAGGTCTCGATCAGCGAGTGTAGATTCAGGCTCTCCTTCGCTCCGGCCACCCTGTCGCTGAATAGCCAGTTCTTGCTTCCGAGCACAAACGGACGGATCGAATTCCCGCATGCGTTGTTGCATATCGGCCAGGCCTCGTTCTCAATGTGGCGACACAGCTTCGGCCACTGGTTGCCGAGATATCCCAGCGCCTGTCCCAGCTTGCCGCCGGGCAGCGTGGTCTCGAGATGCTCGTCCAGCAACGCTTTGATCTTGCCCAGCGCCATGCGGCTATCGCGGTAGCGAAGTCGCTGGCAGCGCGTCGGCATATAGCGTGACCGCTCTTCAGCCGTATTGCCGATCAGATGCAGGAACTGCCTAGCCGGCTAGTGCGGCCCACGCGACTCCTCTTTGGACAGCGCCTTTTCAGTGTACTGGATCCGGTTGTTTAGACACGATTTTGCGATCAGGCGGCAAGTGGCAAGAGCGGTGCCTGACGGGCTTCGAGGGGTGTCTTGAAGCCCAGTTTTTCGAGACGCCATTCGCGATTGTATCGGTCCTTGAAAGCGACGGCGGCAGCACGAACTTCTTCAACGTTGTTGAACAGCCGTCCGTGGATGGCTTGCTCCTTCATGGTCCGATTGAAACGCTCGGCGACGCCGTTGGTCTGCGGCTCAGCGACGAAGGCGTAGCTCGGCGTAATCCCCCAGAACTTGAGCTGGGCGCGGAAATCGTCCGACCTGTACTGCGAGCCGTGATCCATTCGCAGGGACAGTCCGCGGCCGGCATCAGCTTCGACCGATCCGAACTGCTCGCGCACCCCTTGGCTGATTGGCTCCAGTGCGGCAAAGCGGTCGCCCACTTTGGTGACGTGGATGCCAACACACGCCGCGTCGCAATGATCAACCGCAGCGAAGATCCAGACCAGGCCCTCATCGACGGTTTAAACCTTGGCGCCATCGGCGCCCCACCTCTCGTTAGGCCGATCAGTCGTCATTCGACCATCGTGAGCATTGG
>JAYFRX010000110.1:0-7777 GCA_040946945.1 Burkholderia sp.
GGCCGCTTTGGTAAAGCCCGGCACGGGCGAGAGCCGCATGAACAGAGGGCGGCCATCGTCAGAGGTCTGCACGGCCGCTACAAACGGCGTCTTCCCGGGCGCGCCACGCCCACAGCCTTACGCCGGAGCGTTCCCCGCCCAGATACGCGTCGTCGACCTCGACCCGTTCGTCGAGCCGGCGTCGCTCTTCGCGCAGCCACATGGTCTCCAGCAACTTGTGCTTGATGAGCCAGACCGTCTTGTAGCTCACGCCCAGCTGGCGTTTGAGCTCCAGTCCGCTGATGGCGTTCTTGCTCTGCGTCACCAGGTAGATCGCCAGAAACCAGGTCGTCAGCGGCAATTTCGTCCTCTCGAATATCGTTCCGACGATCGACGAGCATTGGTACCGGCAGGACTGGCTCAGGCATTCCCACAGTCGCCGGCCGTTGTAGGCGCTGGCGTAGCGCGTGCCCTTGCATCGAAGGCACACCCAGCCATCGGGCCAGCGAGACTCGACCAGCGCGGCCTCGCATTGCGCTTCGTTGCCGTACTGCTCCTGAAATTCTTTCATCGACAGACCGGCCTGAAACTGAATTCTGTTCATGGGCATGGCGCACGCTCCGTAAGCATCTGGCGAACGATACCTGATTTCATGCCGGCTTCGGAGTCAAGTAACTAATCAGGACGAAATTTGCCCAGACCACTGCTATGTTCAGTGCGACGCCTTGCGAGCACCGGTTTGATGCCGCGTTCGCGCAATCGTTGACGATGCGGATCGGAATCGTAACCACGCTCGGCATAGATGACTGTGGGTCTCTGAAGTGGTCGGCCGCGCGCCCCGCGGATCGGGGGAATCGCGTCGACGAGCGGCGGCAACTGGGTGACGTCGTTGCGGTTCGCGCCGGTCAGGATGGCGCTGATGGGAACGCCATTGGCATCTACGAGGATGGGGCGCTTGGAACCGGGTCGCGCGCGATCCGTGGGGTTCGGGCCAGTTTTTCGCCCGCCCCAACAGTTCGTACCGACGAGGAATCGACGGCAGCGTATGAAAGATCGATCTGCCCGGCCTCGCGCAACGTGTCGAGCAGCAGTTCGTGCAGTCGATCCCATACTCCTGCTTTGCGCCAGTCGTGCAGTCGTCGCCAGCAGGTCGCGCCGGAGCCAAAGCCCGATAGGGGTTGGCAGATGGTTCCATCGCAGACCGGTTTTCAACACGAACAGGATGCCATTCAGCGCCGCCCGATCCGATAGGCGTGGGCGACCAGGATGCTCTTTGCGCCGGGGCTTGGTCGGCGGCAGTAACGGTTCGATCAGTGTCCACCAGTCGTCATCAATGATTGGCGCTTCCATCCCTTGGGTTCCGTTGCTCAGACATCCAAGGTTAGCAGCTTGCCGAGAAAGTAAACAGCCCCTCATTGGTTGTTGAACTGGCCTCTTACTGTGGGCGCAAGGTCAGAACGCTCATCGCGGTCGGGCCAAAGCGCCCCAAGCCAGCGGCGAGCCGAGCACGCACATCGCGAGCGCAGTCCGCCAAGTCTGGTGCTGGGATATGACGTATTTGTCCGCCACCGTGGTCGGCATGCGGTTCTACCTGTACCTGATCATGGACATCTACAGCCGCAAGATCATCGCCTGGGAAGTGCACGGCGCCGACGATGCCGATCATGCCGGCCGGGTCGTTCAGCGGGTGGCGTTGGCCGAAGGGATTGCCGCTGACGAGCAGCGCCCCGTTCTGCACGGGGCGACAACGGCTCTACGCTGAAGGCTACGACGATGCTGACGATGCTTCACTGGCTCGGCGTGAAGCCCTCATATTCGCGTCCGCGCGCCAGCGACGACAACGCGTTCGTCGAATCCCTGTTCCGCACGGCCAAGTACCGTCCCGAGTTCCCGGCGCACGGCTTTGCAGATCTGGCCGCCGCCAGGCAATGGGCGATGCGCTTCGCGCATTGGTACAACAACAAGCATCGGCACAGCGGCATTCGTTACGTCACACCGGCGCAACGGCACGCCGGTGAAGACATCGCGATCCTCGCCGCTCGGCACGAGCTCTACCAGGGGCCGATCGTGAGCGGCATCCGGCGCGCTGGTCGGGAGGCCAGACGCGCAACTGGACGCCTACCGGTTCCGGCACGCTCAAGCCCAAGCGCGATGCCATCTCAACGAAGTTGAAATCAGGGTTCATAAACAGGCTCACGTTGCATGACGGAGGCGACAACTACCTTGATGCGCACCGGATGCGCCGCCGCATCGATGACAAGCAATCCAAAACAATCGCCCGGCCTCAGAGACGGGCGAGTTCGGTCTTGTAGTGCCCAAGCATGGCCTCGTCGAAGCAGGCAAACACCACGACGCGCGTGAAATCGGCACCCGGCAGCATCGACACACGGTGCTAACGGCGATCTCGGGAGGAAAGCGTTAGACGCCCCGCCGCTGATCACCGGGAACGCGAGCGAGGCGCAGCCCGCCGCGGCCGCCATATAGAGCGAGCGCCGGTAGCACGAGGCGAGTTGCTCGGCCTCGCCGGACATGCCCGCCGCGCCAGACCAGCCCGGACCGTGTGGATCACCGTGTGGATCACGTTACACGCCGGCAGCCGGTAGGCGCAGCTGAGCTTGGCGTCGCCGGTCACGCGGCCCCGCCCAGGGTCCGGCATTCGGCCAGCAGCGCGGGGCCTGCGGCACGATGGATCGCGCGCCGTCCACGCCACCGCCGAACAGGGACTCGTTCGCCGCATTGACGATCGCATCGAGCGTGAGGCATGCTGGCCTCCGGCCGGGAAGGTGCCGGGTAGTCGGGATAAGCGCAAGCGTAGGCGCGATGCGGGCGAGGCCGTCAGCCAAGGAGATCTGTGGCCGGCACCTCGCGACGCGATCACACACCTCGAACCGACTAAATTAAGCGGCGAAGCAAGACGATCGTCGTAGATTTAGTAAATTTAAAGAAATTCTGCATCAACGCTGGCGACAGGCACGCAATGTCCTCGCCTGCTCGCGGCAACAGCCTCATTCGGCCTTGGCGTCGCGGCGCAGCAACCCGCTCACGGCATCGCGCGGTTCGACGCCGTCGAACAGCACGCTGCAGACCGCCTCGGTGATCGGACTGTCGATCACCTGGACCTGCGCGAGGCCCAGCACCGCGCGCGCGCAGCGCACGCCTTCGGCGACATGGCCGAGCGCCTGGAGGATCTCCTCGAGCGACAGGCCCTGCGCGAGCTGCTGGCCGACCTTGCGGTTGCGCGACAGGTCGCTGGTGGTCGTGAGGATCAGATCGCCGAGCCCGGTGAGGCCCGTGAAGGTTTCGGCGCGGCCGCCGAGCGCCACTCCCAGCCGTGACATCTCGGCCAACCCGCGCGTGATCAGCGCGGCGCGCGCATTGAGGCCGAGGCCGAGCCCGTCGGCGATGCCGGTGGCGATCGCCAGCACGTTCTTGACCGCCCCGCCCACCTCGACGCCGACCACGTCGTCGCCGGTATAGATCCGCATCGCGCCGTGGTGGAAGGCCTGCAGTGCGCGATCGCGGCAGGCCGCCGAGCTGCTTGCCACGGTCAGCGCCACCGGCAGCCCCTGGGCCACCTCGCGCGCGAAGCTCGGCCCCGACAGCACGCCATGGCTGGCGTGCCCCGGCAGCGCCTCGGCGATCATCTGGTGCGGCATCAGCTCGGTATCGGGCTCGAAGCCCTTGCAGACCCACACCAGGTGAGCCGGCATGCAGCCGGGATCGCGCATCGCCGCGCACATCGCGCGCAGCCCGGCCACCGGGGCGCCGATCACGCACAGCGCGTCGTCGGCCGCGCCATGCGCGAGCGCCGCCGCAAGCTCGTGCTCGCAGCGCAACGCAGCGGGCAGCGGCACGCCAGGCAAATAACGGGAATTTTCATGATAGGCATCGAGCCTGGAGAGGAGTGCGCGATCGCGCGCCCACAACAGCGCATCGTGCCGCGCGGCCAGATGCGCGGCGAGCGCGGTGCCCCATGCACCGGCACCGAGAACAGCGACTTTCATATACCCAGCACCGGTTCGTGGGACGCGTGCTCAGTTCAGCGTGGTGCCGTTTGGCGCGCCGTTAGCGGCACCGGCCTGCTGCTGGGCAATCTGCGCGAGGCGTTGCTCGTAGAGCGCCTGGAAGTTGATTTCCGCGAGGTGAATCGGCGGGAAGCCGGCGCGCGTGATCGCATCGGCGATGTTCGAGCGAAGGTACGGGAACAGGATGGTCGGGCAGGCGATACCGACCAGCGGGTCGAGCTGCTCTTCCGGGATGTTGCGGATGTTGAAGATGCCGGCTTGCTTGGCTTCGATCAGAAACGCGACCTTGTCCTTGGCCTTGGCCTTGGCCGTGACGGTACCCGAGACGACCACTTCGTAAACACGTTCGGCCAGGCGTTCGGCCTTTACGTCGACTTCCACTTCAACCGACGGCATGTCCTGTTCGAGGAAGATCGCCGGCGAATTCGGCTGCTCGAGCGACAAATCCTTCAGGTAAACGCACTGAATGTTGAAGAACGGCTGGTTTTCGACGTTGGACATGTTGGCTCCCTAAAATTGATGTGGCGGTGGCCGGTTTACTCCGGCCACCCGGTTGTCTTGTCGTGTCCGCACGGCACGCAGCCCCCTCCCGGCACCCGAAAGAGGCGTCATTCTGCCGGAATCAGGCCGCTTCCAGAAGCGGCAGCAGGCCGCCTTCGCGGTCGAGCTTGGACAGGTCGTCGTAGCCCCCGACGTGAGTCTCGCCGATGTAGATCTGCGGAACTGTGCGACGGCCGGTACGTTCCATCATCTCCGCACGGCGCGTCGGTTCCTTGTCGATCAGCACCTTCTCGATCTGCTCGACGCCGCGCTGCTTGAGCAGGCGCTCGGCCATCATGCAGTAAGGACAGACCTGGGTGCTGTACATGACTACTTTATTCACACTGCGCCACTCCTTGTTTGACGACGGGCATGCCGACCTTCTGCCACTCGGCGACACCGCCTTGCAGCACATAGACCTCGCCATAACCGGCTTCGCGCACGGCCTTGGCCGCCTTGTTCGATTGCTGGCCATTCTGGCAGACCAGCAGAACCGAGGCGCTCTTGTTCTTGGCCACCTGGCCGAGCTTGGAGGCCAGCTCGGCGTACTCGACCGAGCGCGCCGAGGGCAGGTGCCCGGCGGCATACTCGGTCGAGGACCGCAGGTCAATCACGATCGCATTACGCCGGTTGATCAGTTGGGTCGCCTCGGCGCTGGACAGGCCGCCGCCCCCGCGCCGCAGCACAGGGACCATCAGCAGGCCGCCGGAAACGAGCAGGCTCGCGATGAGCGCAAGGTTGATATAATTGGCAAAGAACGTCATGGAGGATCCGCCGCTAAAAAGAGAAATCGAAAAAGGATAATTTTGCCATTATAAAATAGGGTCTTCGCGGAATCGTGTGGGTAAAAATGAGCTGTTTTTCAGGTCTTGGGCAGCATGCACGTGAGGATCTCCAGGCGTAGATACTCTTCGTCACGCAGTCCGTACGCTCGTCACTGGATAACGGGGATCTTGTTGTTGAGTCCTTCAACGTATACCGGATCGGGTTGTTTAGACAAGATTTTGCGATTAGGCGGCAAGTGTCAAGAGCGGTGCCTAATGGGCTTCGAGGGGTGTCTTGCAGCCCATTTTTCGAGACGCTATTCGCGATTGTATCGGTCCTTGAACGCGGCGGCGGCAGCACGAACTTCTTCAACGTTGTTGAACAGCCGTCCGTGGATAGCCTGCTCCTTCATGGTCCGATTGAAACGCTCGGCGACGCCGTTGGTCTGGGGCTCAGCGACGAAGGCGTAGCTCGGCGTAATCCCCCAGAACTTGAGCTGGGCGCGGAAATCGTCCGACCTTTACTGCGAGCCGTGATCCATTCGCAGGGACAGTCCGCGGCCGGCATCAGCTTCGACCGATCCGAACTGCTCGCGCACCCCTTGGCTGATTGGCTCCAGTGCGGCAAAGCGGTCGCCCACTTTGGTGACGTGGATGCCAACACACGCCGCGTCGCAATGATCAACCGCAGCGAAGATCCAGACCAGGCCCTCATCGACGGTTTGAACCTTGGTGCCATCGGTGCCCCACATCTCGTTAGGTCGATCAGTCGTCATTCGACCATCGTGAGCATTGGGCGGTTTCTGCGGTTGCCGATGGGGCGAAAGCAGGCCGTTTTGGCGGACAGCGGCGAGACACGGGCGCGGGACATGCGGATGTCGTCCTGAATGCGCAAGCGTGCCCAGACCTTGCGCGCCCCTTCGCCGACGAACGGCGTGCGAGTCAGATCGGCGCGAACAGCTGCGAGCCGCTCGTGATCGGGCCACCTTGGGCTTTGGGCTACGTCGGACAGGGGCAATGGGGTGACCTTGTTGAACGCCCTGGCGCGCTCGGCATAGATCGTGGAGCGCGGAAAGTCGAGCGCCTGGCATACCCATTGCAATCCGAAGGGTTTGCCTGTCGCGGAGATCGTGTGGCTCATGTCGACGAGTTCCGGACGATCAAAGGGCGATGCTCCTGCCGCTTGCGCTCCATGCTCAGTTAGCCGACGCGATGCACGGCTTCCTTGAGCTTGACTTCCAACGGATCGGTCTGGCGCGACTTCAGACCGGCTTCGATGCCTGCTAGGGCGAGTTCGCGCCATTGTTCGAGCTCGGCGATCGTGAGGCCAACTTCGCGAGACACCGCGTCAATCGATTCGCCGCGGAGCAAGCCCAGGACGACAGCGCGTTTGCGCCCGGACGGACCAGCGCTTGAATTCGGCGGCGCTGGCGGCGAAGCGATTGACGCGGTGTCTCGCGAAGTTGGCCTCACGATCGCCGAGCTCGAACAATGGCGCGAACTCGCCCTAGCAGGCATCGAAGCCGGTCTGAAGTCGCGCCAGACCGATCCGTTGGAAGTCAAGCTCAAGGAAGCCGTGCATCGCGTCGGCGAACTAACCATGGAGGTCGAAATGCTGAGCATGGAGCGCGAGCGGCAGGAGCGCCGTCCTTTGATCGTCCGGAACTCGCCGACATGAGCCACACGATCTCCGCGACAGGCAAACCCTTCGGATTGCAACGGGTATGCCAGGCGTTCGACTTTCCGCGCTCCGCGATCTATGCCGAGCGCGCCAGGGCGTTCAACAAGGTCACCCCACTTGCTCCTGTCCGACGTGGCCCAAAGCCCAAGGCGCCCGATCACAAGCGGCTCGCAGCTGTTCGCGCCGATCTAACTCGCACGCTGTTCGTCGGCGAAGGGGTGCCCAAGGTCTGGGCACGCTTGCGCATTCAGGACGACATCCACGTGTCCCGAGCTCGTGTTTCGCCGCTGATGCGAAAACACGGCCTGCTTTCGCCCCATCGGCAACCGCAGAAACCGCCCAATGCTCACGATGGTCGAATGACGACTGATCCGCCTAAGAAGCCAGTTCAAAAACCAATGAGGGGCTGTTTACTTTCTCGGCAAGCTGTTAACCTTGGACGTCTGAACAACGGAACCCAAGGGATGGAAGCGCCAATCATTCATGACGAATTGTGGACACTGATCGAACCGTTACTGCCGCCGCCCAAGCCCCCGGCGCAAAGAGCATCCTGGTCGCTCACGCGTATCCGATCGGGCGGCGTTGAATGGCATCCTGTTCGTGTTGAAAACCGGTCTGCGATGGAACCATCTGCCAACCCTATTGGGCTTTGGCTCCGGCGCGACCTGCTGGCGACGACTGCACGACTGGCGCAAAGCAGGAGTATGGGATCGACTGCACGAACTGCTGCTCGACAAGTTGCGCGAGGCCGGGCAGATCGATCTTTCATACGCTGCCGTCGATTCCTC
>JAYFRX010000111.1:0-7756 GCA_040946945.1 Burkholderia sp.
GAACGGCGCGGTGCGCCGCGTCAGCGGCCGGGTCGACCGCTATCGCGATGTCGACATGGCGATGCGATGGGCGGCCACTGGCTTCCTGGAAGCTGAGAAGCGATTCCGTAAGCTCGGCGGTGCCGATGAGCTCTGGATGCTCGCCGTTGCCTTGCATCGTCCGACCGATAAACGCGTTGACCATGACTTGAAGTCCGCCTAACCTACGAAACCCTGCCGCCCCAACCTTCAACTACGAATGGGACGCCGCCCCAGCTGGCCCTGGACTGGCATACGGTCAAGGATCTCGACAAGCAATACATGCGAGCGCGATTGTAAAGGTTCGGTACACCGGCCCCGAAGGTGATCGGCATCGACGATATCTCGATTCGGCAAGGCCACACGTACCAGTGTGTCGGCTCCGGTTTTTCTAGACAAAGATTTGGGGTAAAACGTGTCATCCCAACTGGAGTCTGAGATGTTGAAGAAAGTAGACATGCGTGAAGTTGCGCAGGGAGCGCGTAGCGAGACCGTGGACGCCGCCTGCGCCGCCGAATTCAAACAGTGGTCTATCGGGCGCAAACGTGCTGTCGTCTTGCGTTTGTTGCGCGGCGAATCCATTGGCGCCGTTTCTCGCGAGGTCGGCGTAACCGATTGCCGAACTCGAGCAGTGGCGTGAGCTTGCCCTGGCCGGTATTGAAGCCGGACTGAAGTCACGCCAGACCGATCCGCTGGAAGTCAAGCTCAAGGACGCCGTGCCTCGCGTGGGAGAACTGACCATGGAAGTTCGAAGTTCTGCGCATGGAGCGCGAGCGGCAGGAACGCCGCCCTTTGATCGCACAGAGGTCGTCGACATGAGCCGCCCGATCTCCACTATAGGCAAACTTTTCGGATTGCAGCGGGTGTGTCAGGCGCTCTATTTCCCGCGCGCGATGATCTATGCCGAGCGCGCCAGGGCGCTCAACAAGGTCACCCCACTTGCCCCTTTGTCCGACGTGGCGCAAAGCCCAAGGTGCCCGATCCACGAGCGGCTCGCAGCTGTTCGCACCGATCTGACTCGCACGCCGTTCGTCGGCGAAGGTGGGCGCAAAGTCTGGGCACGTTTGCGCATTCAGGACGACATCCGCGTGTCCCGCGCCCGTGTCTCGCCGCTGATGCTCGAACGCGGCCTGTTTTCGCCCCATCGGCAACCGCAGAAACTTGCCCAATGCTCACGATGGTCGAATGACGACTGATCGGGGGCCTAACGAGATGTGGGGCACCGATGGCGCCAAGGTTCAAGCCGTCGATGAGGGGCTGGTCTGGATCTTCGCTGCGGTTGAGCATTGCGACGCGGCGTGTGTTGGCATCCACGTCAGCAAAGTGGGCGACCGCTTTGCTGCACTGGATCCAATCAGCCAAGGGGTGCACGAGCAGTTCGGATCGGTCGAAGCTGATGCCGGCCGCGGACTGTCCCTGCGAATGGATCACGGCTCGCAGTACAGGTCGGACGATTTCCGCGCCCCGCTCAAGTTCTGGGGAATTACGCCCAGCTACGCCTTCGTCGCTGCGCCGCAGACCAACGGCGTCGCCGCGCGTTTCAATCGGACCATGAAGGAGCAAACCATCCACGGACGGCTGTTCAACAACGTTGAAGAAGTTCGTGCCGCCGGGCGGGTCGAGCGATCCTTCCAAACCGGCTGGCCGCGGCCTGGCCCGATCGCCATGCGTCGACGGCCGGTTTCGAAACGCCCATGCCGGCGGGGTGCTGCATTATAATGTCAGCCATGACGCAAACCGTGCTCCTCGCCATTGATACCTCGACCGAATTTTGCTCGGTCGCCCTGATCGCCGCCTCTGCCGCGGCACCTGCCTCCACCGTCCCGCGCATCTGGTTCCGCCACGACGAGACGGGCGCTGTCTCGAGCACGCGCGTGCTGCCGGCCGTGCGCGAACTGCTCGACGAGGCCGGCTTCGCGCTGGCCGACTGCGCCGCGTTCGCCTTCGGTGCCGGCCCCGGCTCGTTCACGGGCCTGCGCACTGCGACCGGGGTCGCGCAAGGGCTCGCCTTCGGCCGCGGCCTGCCGGTGGTGCCGGTCGGCACGCTGGCCGCCTGTGCCGAGCAGGCGCGGCTCAATGCGCTGGCTGCCGGCGATTGCGCGCCGGCGCGCGTGCTTGCCGCGCTCGACGCGCGCATGGACGAGGTTTACTGGGCCGACTACGCCTGGGACGAAGCCGCCGGCGACTGGCGCACGCTGCAGCCGGCCGCGCTCGACGCGCCGGGCGTGCTCGCCGCGCCCGCCGAGCCGTTCACGCTGGCCGGCAATGCGTCCGCCGCCTTCGGCGAGCGCCTGCCAGCGGTGGCGCTCGCTGCCCATATCGACGGCACCGCGCTGCCGCACGCGGTGCCGGTCGCGCAGCTTGCGCTGCGCGCGTTCCGCGCCGGCCGCGTGGTGCCGGCCGACCAGGCTGCGCCCGAATACGTGCGCAACAAGGTCGCGCAGACCACTGCCGAGCGTGCCGCCCGGGAGGGCGGCCGATGAGCGGTGTGCTGATGATCGACCGTTATCTGGTGCCGATGACGGATGCCGATCTTGACGAGGTGGTCGAGATCGAGAGGGTCGCCTACGAATTCCCGTGGTCGCGCGGCAACTTCGAGGATTCGCTGCGCAATGGCTATTTCGGCGTCTGCATGCGGCACGTGACGGGCACCCTGGTCGGCTATTGCGTGCTGATGCCGGTGGTCGACGAGATGCACCTGCTCAATCTGTACGTCGCGCCGGCCGCACAGCATGGCGGCTGTGGGCTCGCGCTGCTGCGCGAGGCGACGCGCATCGCGCGCGCTGAGCGGCTCGACGGCATGCTGCTCGAGGTGCGGCCGTCCAATCCGCGCGCGATCCGACTCTACGAACGCTTCGGCTTCGAGGCGGTCGGGCGCCGCAAGAACTATTACCCGGCGAAGTACCGCACGCGCGAGGACGCGATCGTGATGCGGCTGCCGCTCGACATTCAGGGAGTCACGCATGAGCTGGCTTGACTCGGCGCTCGACGAGATGGGGCTCGGGCCGCGCTGGGTGAGGCGCGGGCAAGCGACGGCCCAGGCCGCGGCAGGCGAGGGCGAGGCGCAGGCCGGCGCCACCGTGGCGGGAAGCTCGGAGAGGGTTGTGCCGCCGGCCGACGACAGGCCCATCCTGGCCAGCCCGCCGCAGGTGAGGGCCGATCAGGCTGCCGACGGGATGGCCGATGCGCGGTTGCCGCAGGCGGTGCCGCGCCGCGAGGCGCGAGCCGCGCCCGAGCGCTGCCGTGAGCCGGTCCGCCCGATGCCCGGAACGCGGCTTTCCGATGCCGCCGCGCCCGACATGGTTGCGCGCGCAACCGACGCGGCACCGGTTGCTCGCGGCGAATCGCTCGCGCCGGACCTGAAGGCCGCAGCCGCCGAGGCCCCGCCGTTCGACGATCCGTCTTGGTTCGATCTCGCACCCGCGCCCGACGTGCCGCCGCCCGGCCTTGTGCCGGTGCCGTCGGCGCAGCCAGCCGCGGCGGGGTCCTCGGTCGCCGATCTCGGCTGGGACGGGCTCGAGGCTCGCGTGGCCGAGTGCCAGCGCTGCCGGCTTTGCGAGAAGCGTATCCAGACCGTATTCGGGGTCGGCGACCGCGAGGCCGACTGGATGCTGGTCGGTGAGGCGCCGGGCGAGAACGAGGACAAGCAGGGCGAGCCCTTCGTCGGCCAGGCCGGCAAGCTGCTCGACAGCATACTCCATGCGCTCTCGCTCGAGCGCAACAACGTCTACATTGCCAATGTGATCAAGTGCCGGCCGCCCGGCAACCGCAATCCCCAACCCGACGAGGTCGCTCGCTGCGAGCCCTATCTGCAGCGGCAGGTCGCGCTGGTCAAGCCGAAGCTGATCGTGGCGCTGGGCCGCTTCGCCGCGCAGACGCTGCTGAAGTCGGGCGGCAGCATCGCCTCGATGCGCGGACGCGTCCATCAGTACGAGGGCGTGCCGGTGATCGTCTCCTACCATCCCGCCTATCTGCTGCGCCGCCTGCCGGACAAGTCGAAGGCCTGGACCGATCTGTGCCTGGCCCGCGAGACCTTCGGCAAAGCCACGGGCGGCGCATGACCGAAGTCGCGTGGTCCGCACCGTGGGTGGGGCTGCGCGAGGCGGCGGTGCGCGATCTCGGCTGGCTGCTGGCCAGCGCCGACCCGCTCGCGGCCTCGGTCGAGGTGCCGCTCGTGATGAGGCCGCGCGCGTGGTGGCCTCGCTGGCCGCGCTCGACGCCGATCCGGCGCCGCTGCGACAGGCCGTGGAGGCGGCGCGGTCCACCCCGCCTGGGGGCCCCCCGTTATGCCGAGACGCTGCTGATCTTCTTCGCCGCACAGGCGCCTGGTTGCCGCCAACCAGCCGGTGCGCGTGAGCGGACGCACGCTCGGCGAATGCCATTTCCTGCTGGTCTCCCCCCAAGGCGAGAGGCTGCACTGGGAGCTGGCCGTCAAGTGCTACCTCTGCGCGGCGACGGCCGCGCCAGGCGGCGCTGAGCGATTATGTCGGCCCCAATTTGGCCGATCGTTTCGATCTGAAGTACTGGTGCCTGGTGGACCTATCAACTGCCGCTGACCAAGCGCGACGAATTCGCCTTCACCGGGCAGGTTGGTCCCTGGGCCGCGCGCATGTTTGTGAAGGGCTGGCTGTTCTATCGCAACGGCGCGCAGCCGCTGGTGCCGGCTGCGCTCGACGCGGCGCATCGGCGCGGTTTCTGGGTCGCGCGCGGCGACTGGCCGGCGCTGGGTGCTGCTGCCGCGGCTGGCCTGGTTGGCACCGCGCCGGCTCGAGGCGGACGGACCCGCTGGTGCCGGTCGAGGTGCCGGCGCGCTGTTCGAGGCGGTCCTGGCGCGCGAGGCACCTTCGCTGGTGGCCACCCTGACGCGCGGCGAAGACGGTGCCTGGCACGAGACCTCGCGCGGTTTTCTGGTCGATGACGACTGGCCGTCGCGAGCGGCACCCTTTGCCGGCGCGGGACGATGAAAAACGTCGCGATCTACGCGGCGTTCGTCCGATTCTGTCTGCGACCGGACCACGGCCAAGCACCCCTCAGCCGCTCACCACCACCGATGAAAATGATGGACCGGCCGGACGCCGTGCCCGACCTCGAGCCGCGTGTTGGCGGCGATCGCCTCGGCCAGGTAGTGCTTGGCGTCGATCACGGTGCCGGCCAGCTCAGCGCGCTGCGGGCGTAGCGCGGCGATCGCGGCCGACAGCGTGCAGCCGGTGCCGTGCGTTTGGCGCACGGGGATCCGAGCGCCGTCGATGCGAAGCTCGCTCTCGGCGCGGATCAGCCAGTCGGGGCTTTGCGCCGCGTCGGGCAGATGGCCGCCCTTCATCAGTACCGCGCGCGCGCCGCGCGCCAGCAGCGCGCGCCCCTGCTCGACCATCTGCGCCTCGTCGGCGGCTTCCGCGCAGTCGAGCAGGGCGGCCGCCTCGGGCAGGTTCGGCGTAACCAGGTTGGCCAGCGGCAGCAGCCTGTCGCGCAGCGCGGCCACCGCCTCGGGTGCCAGCAGCGCATGGCGGCTCTTGGAGATCATCACCGTATCGAGTACCACGAAGGGCGGCGCGTGGCGCGTCAGCGCCGCGGCCACCGCCTTGACGATGGCCGCGTTGGCGAGCATGCCGATTTTCACCGCGTCGATGCGGATGTCCTCGAACACGGCGTCGATCTGGCCCGTCACGAAGGCCGCCTCGGGCGCGTGCACGGCGCTCACGCCGCGCGTGTTCTGCGCGGTCAACGCGGTGATCGCGCTGGCACCGTAGGCGCCCAGCGCGGAGAAGGCCTTCAGGTCGGCCTGGATGCCGGCGCCACCGCCGGAATCGGAGCCGGCGATGGTCAAGGCGTGCGGGATCGGGGAGAGGGTCATCGCGTCGAGGCCGGCCGGACCGGCATGGCGGAGGGGGCGGCAGTCGGGGCGGTGCCCGCGCGCGGCAGGGGCCGCCCCGCGCGAGGTGCCGCATCCGGGAGCTCAGTGCCGGTTCTCGCCGATCAGCGCGACCGAGTCAAACTGGCGCTGGTTGGCGAGGTGGCGACGCATCACCAGCCACATGGTCAGGCAGACGAAGGTGCCGAACAGCGCGATCACCACGCCAACCGGCACGTCGAGCCAGACCAGCACGGCGTAAAGGCAGAGCATCACCAGCACCGACAGGTTCTCGTTGAAGTTCTGCACCGCGATCGAGTGGCCGGCCGACATCAGCACGTGGCCCCGATGCTGGAGCAGGGCGTTCATCGGCACCACGAAGAAGCCCGACAGCGCGCCGATCAGGATCAGGAACAGGTAGGCGACCACCAGGTAGCCGTGCATGTGCATGCGCCCAACCTGAAGCACCCAGTGATGGGGAAGCAGGTCGCGCGTGTAGAAGGCCATCATCATCACGGCCACGCCCATCATGATGCCGACCGGCAGTACCTCCAGCGATTTTTTGAGCGGGATCTTGCTGGCCGCGGCCATTGCGCCGCCGGCCACGCCGAGCGCGACCACCGCCTGCAGGATCGCGCCCTCGGATAGCGACATGCCGAGCGAGACCTCGGCCCATTTCAGCACGATGAACTGCAGGGTTGCGCCGGCACCCCAGAACAGCGTGGTGACGGCCAGCGAGATCTGGCCGAGCTTGTCGCGCCAGAGCACCATGAAGCAGTCAGCGAAATCGGTGACCAGGCGCCAGGGGCCATGCTGCTGCGGCGGGTAGCGGGCGCCGGTATCGGGGATGCGCAGGTTGAACAGCGCGGCGATCACGTAGATGGCCATGATCACCAGCATCGCGGCCTCGGCCGGGGTGTTGATGGCGGCCGGAGTGTAGGCGATCACGTGGGCAGCGATGTGCGGGCTGATCAGCGCGCCCCCCAGCACGGTGCCGAGGATGATTGAGCTGACCGTGGTGCCTTCGATCCAGCCGTTGGCGGCCACCAGCCGGTCGGGCGGCAGCAGCTCGGTGAGGATGCCGTACTTGGCGGGGGAGTAGGCGGCGGCACCGAAGCCGACGATGCCGTAAGCGATCAGCGGATGCGCGCCGAACAGCATGATCAGGCAGCCGATCACCTTGATCGAGTTGGTGATGAACATCACGCGGCTCTTGGGCCGGGAATCGGCGAAGGCGCCGACGAAGGCGGCCAGTACCGCGTAGGACAAAACGAAGAACAGCTTGAGCAGCGGAATCATCCAGTTCGGCGCGTGCAGATCTTTCAGCAGGGCGATGGCGGCGATGAGAAGCGCACTGTCGGCCAGCGAAGAGAAAAACTGCGCGGCCATGATCGAGTAAAACCCTTTTTTCATCTGAAGCGATGCTTTCCTCGCTGCGGCTCGGCCGCAGGGGCCGTGCGATCGGACTATTCGGTGCAAACTCGGTCCTGATTAGTTACTTGACTCCGAGACCCTCAACACACGGCGAGGATGAGGTTTTGTCCTAACGGCGGCCCGAAGCAGGCGCGGCGCCATCGCGGGCAAATCGAAACGGCGGTTGAAACGGTAGGCGAATTCAGCGAGATAGCGATGGGCATATTGGGCGTGATCGATAGCGTGGTACGTGCCCTTGAGGGCCGTTTCAGGTTGCCGAGCACATCGTGTTGACCCAGCGGAACTCGGGGGGGCGCTGCGCGGCCTGACGGCCACCGCCCGTGACATCGCGCTCATGACTGGCAGCCTTTTGCGTTACGCCGTCGAAACACCACAGGCCATCGGAAACGACGCACGCGGTGGGCATCAGGCTGCTGGCCGCCCAGACCTCAAGGGCCGCTTTGGTAAAGCCCGGCA
>JAYFRX010000112.1:0-7736 GCA_040946945.1 Burkholderia sp.
AGCCTGGCTTTGGTGATCGATTGCAGCGCGCGCCAATTGCTTGGCTGGCACCTGTCACAGACCGGCAAGGCCAGTACAGCGTTGGCCGCACTGGAGCAGGCGCTGATCACGCGCTACGGCACGCTGGACCGAGTGCAGGAGCCTTTTTTGCTGCGTTCCGACAACGGCCTGGTATTCACCAGGCGCGACTACACGCGTCTGGTGCGCAGCTACCGCTTGAAGCAGGCGTTCATCACTCCGCACTGCCCACAGCAGAACGAGATGGTGGAACGGGTGATCCGGCCGCTGAGGGAGCAATGCGTGCACCGGCATCGTTTCGAAAGCCAGACCCACGCCCTGCGGGTGATCGCTGACTGGATCGCCTTCTACAACCAACAACGCCCCATCAGGCGCTGAAGACGATGACCCCGAATGCCGCCCACGCCGCTACATTAACCCCATGACCTAAGCAGGAATCGGTGGGTCATTACACCGGTATCCATGGAACGGGAGATACCAGCATGCCGATGGGATGACCGAATACCGAGCTGGCGCTGAGCGGTGACGAGCGCTCGCAACTGATGAGATAGTCCGTTCGCGTTCGATGTCGGCGGCGCTCGTGACGCATGCGCGGATCGTACTGGCAGCGGCAACTGGGGAGCCTAACAGCGCCATCGCCGAGCGTCTGCGACTCACGCGTGCTACGGTGGGCTATGGTTGGCAAGTGGCCGTATCCGGTTTCTGGGGAGCATCGCATCAACCGGCTGTATGACGAAGTGCCTCCGGGCAAGCCGCGCACGATTGGCGATGAGCGGCTTGCTCAACTGATTCACAAGACCCTGCACACGAAGCCGGCGGATGGCTCCACGCGCTGGAGCGTACGCAGGATCGCCGCCGAAACGGCTATCTCGCCGACAAGCGTGCACCGTTACTTCAAGCTGCTCGGCCTGCAACCGCATCGCAGCGCAAGCTTCAAGCTCTCGACCGATCAATTCTTCATCGAGAAACTGCGCGACACGTGGTCGGCCTGTACCCTGAGCCCGCCCGAGCATGCCTGGGTCTTGTGCGTGGACGAAAAGAGCCAGTGTCAGGCGCTCGAACGCACCCAACCCATGCTGCCGATGGGCTTCGGCTAGGTCGAAGGCGTCACGCACGATGGTTCGTCACGGCCCACGCTGTTCGCTGCACTGAACGTGCTCAACGGTGCCGTGCTCGCTACCTGCAAGCCGCGCCACCGGCATCACGAGTTCCTGTCGTTTCTGCGCGAAATCGACAAGACCGTCCCCGCTGAGCTCGACGTGCATTGCACCGTGGACAACTACGGCAGTCACCAGCACCCGAAGGTCAAGGCGTGGCTGGCCGAACGGTTCCCGCTGGCACATGCATTTCATGCCCACCTACAGCTCGTGGCCCAACCAGGTCGAACGCTTCTTTGCCTTGATCACCGACAAGGCGATCCGCAGAGGCTCGTTCAGCTCGGTCAAACAACTGGTCAATCGTATCGATCAATTCGTTTCTCGCTACAACACTACAACGAAAGCGGCAAGCCGTTCATCTGGACTGCAACCGCCGATTCCATCCTCGAAAAGCTACACAGACTTTGTTCTCGAATCAGCGGAAAAGAACACTAGGTGCCTAAAACGCCCCGAAGGCAGCCAGGCATCTTACTTCACCGCCTTGCGCGCCGGATCGCAGACGAAGGACAAGCCCACGCTGCCGAGAATCGCCAGCGTCGCGATCACCGTGGCGGCCGTGACCGGCTCGCCGAGCAGCAGCGCGCCCAGCGCCATCGCGACGATCGGATTCACGTACATGCCGCTGCTCGCCAGCACCGGGCTGGTGTTGCGGATCAGGTAGCCGTAGGCGATGTAGGCAATCATGGTGCCGAAGATCATCAGGTACAGGAACGCGAAGGTCGGCAGCACCGCCCACTGCACGCTGCGCTTGCCGAGGAATAGCGCGGCGATGGTCGACATGGTCCCGCCCAGGCCAATCTGCAGCGAGGTGGACAGGAACAGGTCGCTGGGCAGCTTGAGGCGGCTCGACAGATGCACGCCGCCTGCCCAGAACAGGCTGCCGCATAGCACCGAGATGCTGCCGAGCGTGGAACCCGGCGTGGACGGCCCGCCCGAATTCAGGATCACGATACCGACCATGCCGAGCCCGACTGCCACCCACTCGCCGCGCGCGATCTGGTGCCCGGCAATGGCGGCAATCACGGTCGCAAACAGCGGCACGGTGGCCACCATCACGGCCGCCGAGCCGCTGCTGACGGTGCGCATGCCGAGCGCGATCAGGCCTGACGAGGCCGCCACCAGCATGATGCCGACGATGCCGGCATTGCGGATCTGGACCAGGCTGGGCATCACCGGCTTGCGGCGCATCGCGAACACGAACAGGCCGATGCCGGCGAAACCGTTGCGCATGCCCGAGAGCAGCAGCGGCGGGAAGGACTCGAGCGCCATATGCAGCGCCAGATAGGTCGAACCCCAGACGAAATAGATGAAGGCCAGCGCCAGCGCAATGCGCCCACCGCGGCTTTGCGGCAAACGGATGTGGACGCGCACCGCGATGGCGAGCAGACGGTCGAGCAGGTTCATGGCTCAGCTCGGCTCGTTGGCGGATTGGGCAGGGCGGGCGGATCGAACGGATTGGGGGCCTTGCTAGGCAGCCGCCGCCGGGGCGGCGGGCAGCGCGCGGCGCAACCATCGTGGCGAAGGATGCGGACACGCGCAGGCGACCGGCGCGAAGCCGATGCGGCAGGGAAAAACGGGCGGAACGGCATGTCGTCGAGAACGGAACCGGAGAAGTCGAACTGACCTAGAAGAATGGGCGCGCCGCGACCAACGGCACCTTTGAAAGCATTATGCATGACAGCCAGGAACGCGAATCGGGGTCAATCAGGAAAAGCTCGGCGCTGACGTTTCGGCGCGACAGCGGCATACGCCTTTTGTCGCGACCCGACGCGAATCTGCCGTAAAACGACAGGCACCGCCGCGTTGAGCGCCACCCCCGGCGGCCCCCGCGCGGCAGGCGTGCCGGCCCTGCCCGGCGAAATCGGCGGCGCGCCCGGCAAGCGAGCGGTTGAAACCTCTGCCGTCCGGGTGTATGGTTCACCCTAGCTAACGCGGGGGTCTTGCGTTGCGCCATTCGGAATGCGGCGCATCGCGGGTGAGAAATACCCTTTGAACCTGATCTGGATAATGCCAGCGCAGGGAAGCGTACGGGCCTCACCACACGTGGTGCCTCCGGCCGACCTGCCGCCCTCTCCCGTCTCCTGCTTAGCGCCCACATCAGGAGATGACCGCATGAATGCCAACCCGAAGTTCCTGTCTGCTGATGCCCGTGTCGACGCCGCCGCGATCGCACCGCTGCCGAATTCCCGCAAGGTCTATATGACGGGCTCGCAGCCCAACATCCGCGTGCCGATGCGCGAAATCACGCAAGCGGACACGCCGACCGGCTTCGGCGGCGAGAAGAATCCGCCGATCTACGTCTACGACACGTCGGGCCCCTATACCGACCCGGAAGCCAGTATCGACATCCGCTCGGGCCTGCCGGCGCTGCGCCAAGGCTGGATCGAGTCGCGCGGCGACACCGAGACGCTGGACGGCCTGAGCAGCGCCTACGGCCGAGAGCGCGCCGCCGACGCGGCCACCGCCGATCTGCGCTTCCCCGGCCTGCACCGCCAGCCGCGCCGCGCGCAGACTGGCAGAAACGTGACGCAGATGCACTACGCGCGCCAGGGCATCGTTACGCCCGAGATGGAATACATCGCGATCCGCGAGAACCAGCGCCGCGCCGAATACCTGGCCAGCCTAGAGGCGAGTGGCCCGAACGGCGCCAAGCTGGCCGCCACGATGGGTCGCCAGCACCGCGGCCAGGCCTTCGGCACAGCCGCGTTCGGCGAGAACCCGAGGGGCGAGATCACGCCCGAGTTCGTGCGCGAGGAAGTCGCGCGCAGCCGCGCCATCATCCCCGCCAACATCAACCACCCGGAATCCGAGCCGATGATCATCGGCCGCAACTTCCTGGTGAAGATCAACGCCAACATCGGCAACTCGGCTGTCACCTCCTCGATCGGCGAGGAAGTCGACAAGATGACCTGGGCGATCCGCTGGGGCGGCGACACGGTGATGGACCTGTCCACCGGCAAGCACATCCACGAGACGCGCGAGTGGATCATCCGCAACAGCCCGGTACCGATCGGCACGGTGCCGATCTACCAGGCGCTGGAGAAGGTCAACGGCAAAGCCGAGGACCTAACCTGGGAGATCTTCCGCGACACGCTGATCGAGCAGACCGAGCAAGGCGTCGACTACTTCACCATCCATGCCGGCGTGCGCCTGCAATACGTGCCGCTAGCCGCCAACCGCATGACGGGCATCGTCTCGCGCGGCGGCTCGATCATGGCCAGGTGGTGCCTCGCGCATCACAAGGAAAGCTTCCTCTACGAGCACTTCGAGGACATCTGCGAAATCATGAAGACCTACGACGTGAGCTTCTCGCTCGGCGACGGCCTGCGCCCCGGCTCGATCTACGACGCCAACGACGAGGCCCAGATCGGCGAGCTCAAGACGCTCGGCGAGCTCACCCAGATCGCCTGGAAGCACGACGTGCAGGTGATGATCGAAGGCCCTGGCCACGTGCCGATGCAGCTGATCAAGGAGAACATGGACCTGCAGCTTAACTGGTGTAAGGAAGCGCCGTTCTACACACTCGGGCCGCTGATCACCGACATCGCGCCGGGCTACGACCACATCACCTCGGGCATCGGTGCGGCGATGATCGGCTGGTTCGGCACTGCGCTGCTCTGCTATGTGACGCCCAAGGAGCACCTGGGCCTGCCGAACAAGGACGACGTCAAGGAAGGAATCATCACCTACAAGCTGGCAGCGCACGCGGCCGACCTGGCCAAGGGCCATCCGGGCGCGCAGGTGCGCGACAACGCGCTGTCCAAGGCGCGCTTCGAGTTCCGCTGGGAGGACCAGTTCAACCTCGGCCTCGATCCGGACAAGGCGCGCGAATTTCACGACGAGACCCTGCCCAAGGATTCGGCCAAGGTCGCGCACTTCTGTTCGATGTGCGGCCCGCACTTCTGCTCGATGAAGATCACGAAGGAAGTGCGCGACTTCGCGTCCAAGCAGAGCGTGTCGGAAAGCGAAGCGCTGAAGAAGGGCATGGAAGTCAAGGCGGTCGAGTTCGTCAAGACCGGCGCCGAGATCTACCATCGCCAGTGAGCAGCAGGGGCGCGGCCGTTGCCGCGCGCGGGATGCGCCCCCGCGCGGCTTCGCGCTGCGCCGCAGCATGCGCAACCTCGCCGGTGGCCGGCGCAAGCCACGTTCCCGCAGTGATACATCTGATTACGTCGGAAAAGAGGCTTAACAAGTGGCGGTTTCAAGGTCGAAGTGTGTACCGGATCCGGTTGTTTAGACACGATTTTGCGATCAGCCGGCAAGTGTCAAGAGCGCTGCCTGACGGGCTTCGAGGGGGGACTTGAAGCCCAGTTTTTTCGAGACGCCATTCGCGATTGTATCGATCCTTGAACGCGATGGCCGCGGCACGAACTTTCTCAACGTGGTTGAACAGACGCTCGTGGATAGCCTGCGCCTTCATAGTCCGATTGAAACGCTCGGCGACGCCGTGGGTCTGCGGTTCAGCGACGAAGGCAGCTCGGCGTAATCCCCCAGAACTTGATCTGGGCGCGGAAATCGTCCGACCTGTACTGCGAGCCGTGATTCATTCGCAGGGACAGTCGGCGGCCGGCATCAGCTTCGACCGATCCGAACTGCTCGCGCACCCCTTGGCTGATTGGCTCGAGTGCGGCAAAGCGGTCGCCCACTTTGGTGACGTGGATGCCAACACACGCCGCGTCGCAATGATCAACCGTAGCGAAGATCCAGACCAGGCCCTTATCGACGGTTTGCACCTTGGCGCCATCGGCGCCCCACACCTCGTTAGGCCGATCAGTCGTCATTCGACCATCGTGAGCATTGGGCGGTTTCTGCGGTTGTCGATGGGGCGAAAGCAGGCCGTGTTCGCCCATCAGCGGCGAAACACGGGCGCGGGACATGCGGATGTCGTCCTGCATGCGCAAGCGTGCCCAGACCTTGCGCGCCCCTTCGCCGACGAACGGCGTACGAGCCAGATCGGCACAGATCGCATCGAGCCGCTGGCGGTCCGACGCCTTGAGCTTCGGACCGCGTCGCATGGGAGCAAGCTGGGCGACGTTGCTCAGCGCACTGGCACGCTCGGCATAGATCGTCGCGCGCGGGAAATAGAGCGCCTGACACACCCGCTGCAATCTGAAGGGTTTGCCTATCGTGGAGATCGCGCGGCTCATGTCGACGACCTCTGTGCGATCAAAGGGGGGCGTTCCTGCCGCTCGTGCTCCATGCGCAGCATTTCGACCTCCATGATCAGTTCCACCACGCGAGGCACGGCTTCCTTGAGCTTGACTTCCAGCGGATCGGTGTGGCGTGACTTCAGTCCGTCTTCAAGACCGGCCAGGGCAAGCTCACGCCACTGCTCGAGTTCGGCAATCAATCGTTACGCCGACCTCGCGAGAAACGGCGTCAACGGATTCGCCGCGCAACAAGCGCAAGACAACAGCACGTTTGCGCCCGATAGACCACCGTTTGAATTCGGCGGCGCAGGCGGCGTCTACGGTCGCGCTACGCGCTCCCTGCGTCGCCGCCTGCACAACCTCACGCATGTCCACTGTCTTCAACATCTCAGACATCCAGTTTGGATGACACGTTTTACCCCAAATCTGTGTCTAGAAAAACCGAAGCCGCCACACCGCTGAGTCTACTGGTGGGCTGACGGCATTCATACCGGCGCGCGCAGTGAGGATTCTGACGGTCAGCGCCTGCTTGTCGTCATTGGCGTGAAATCGGATGGAACGAAGGAGCGCGTGGCGATTGCCGACGGGTACCGCGAGGCGAAGGATTCGTGGCTGCAACTGTTGCTAGACCTGAAAGCCCGCGGGCTGCAAGCGGGGGCCATTGCTGGCAAGCGGCGACGGCGCGATAGGGCAGTGGGCCGCACTCGAGGAAGTCTTTCCGCAAACACGGCATCAGCGTTGCTGGTTTCACAAGATCGGAAATGTACTGAACGCCTTGCCCAAATCGGGGCGGCGTCCCATTCGTAGTTGAAGGTTGGGGCGGCAGAGTTTCGTAGGTTAGGCGGACTTCAAGTCATGGTCAACGCGTTTATCGGTCGGACGATGCAAGGCAACGGCGAGCATCCAGAGGTTCGTCGGCACCGCCGAGCTTACGGAATCGCTTCTCAGCTTCCAGGAAGCCAGTGGCCGCCCATCGCATCGCCATGTCGACATCGCGATAGCGGTCGACCCGGCCGCTGACGCGGCGCACCGCGCCGTTCGGATTCTCGATCAGGTTCGTCGTCGCCAGGCTGCGGATCAGCCGCGGCGTCAGGTCCAGGCGGTTGACCGTGAACGTTTCCTCAAGCCCCTCAAGCAGCGAGGCCGCCGCGTCCGGATGGTCGGTCTTCAACCATGCCGCCTGGGCCTTCAGCCGAGCGAGGCCGTCGTCGGCTGGCAGCTTGTACGCGGCACGCATGACCGAGGCGACCTGCTGTCGGGTCTGCTTCGGCAGCCGTTCGGTCACGTTGCGAATCTTGTGGGTCCGGCACCGCTGGACGTGGGCAAGTTCGCCGAACACTGCCTGGATCGCTGAGCGCAGCGCCTTGGACCCATCAATCACGAACAGATAGTCCCGGTCGGTCGCCAGCCC
>JAYFRX010000113.1:0-7584 GCA_040946945.1 Burkholderia sp.
GCTTCATCTCGGCGGTTCTCCTGTTCTGGAGCTTGGTCTTGGAAACCCGATTCTCTCGGATTCCTGCGGGAACCGCCGCCTTCAACCTTCAACTATTTTCCTGATTAGTTACTTGACTCCGAAGCAGCCATGAAACGAAGTATCGTTCGCCAGATGCTTACGGAGCGTGCGCCATGCCCATGAACAGAATCCAGTTTTAGGCCGGTCTGTCGATGAAAGAATTTCAGGAGCAGTACGGCAACGAAGCCCAATGCGAGGCCGCGCTGGTTGAGTCTTGCTGGCCCGATGGCTGGGTGTGTGCCCTCGATGCAAGGGAACGCGCTACGCCAGCGCCTACAACGGCCGGCAACTGTGGGAATGCCTGAGCCAGTCCTGCCGGTACTAATGCTCGTCAATCGTCGGAACGATATTCGAGAAGAAATTGCCGCTGACGACTTGGTTTCTGGCGATCTACCTGGTGACGCAGAGCAAGAACGTCATCAGCGGACTGGAGCTCAAACTCCAGCTGGGCGCGAGCTACAAGCCGGTCTGGCCCATCAAGCACAAGTTGCTGGAGACCATGTGGCTGCGCGAAGAGCGACGCCGGCTCGACGAACGGGTCGAGGTCGACGACGCGTATCTGGGCGGGGAACGCTCCGGCGGTAAGGCTGGGCGTGGCGCGCCCGGCAAGACGCCGTTTGTAGCGGCCGTGCAGACCTCTGACGATGGCCGTCCTCTGTTCATGCGGCTCTCGCCCGTGCCGGGCTTTATCAAAGCGGCCCTTAAGGTCTGGGCGGCCAGCAGCCTGATGCCCACCGTGTGCGTCGTTTCCGATGGCCTGTTGTGGTGTTTCGACGGCGTGACGCAAAAGGCTGCCAGTCATGAGCGCCATGTCACGGGCGGTGGCCGTCAGGCCGTGCAGCGCCCCGAGTTTGGCTGGGTCAACACGATGCTCGGCAACCTGAAAACGGCCCTCAAGGGCACGTACCACGCTATCGATCACGCCAAATATGCCCATCGCTATCTCGCTGAATTCGCCTACCATTTGAACCGCCGTTTCGATTTGCCGGCGATGGCGCCGCGCCTGCTTCGGGCCGCCGTTACGACAAAACCTTATCCTCGCCGTGTGTTGATCGTCTCGGAGTAAAGTAACTAATCAGGAAGCCTCATCATACCCGTGTGTTAAGGGTCTCGGATTCAAGTAACTAATCAGGACTATTTTTGGGACACCGCCCTGCGCAGCCAGGACGACATCCGCGTGTTCCGAGCTCGTGTCTCGCCACTGATGCGCGAACACGGTTTGCTTTCGCCCCACCGGTGACCGCAGAAACCGCCCAACGCTCATAATGGCCAGAATGACGATTGATCGACCTAACGAGATGTGGGGCGCTGATGGCGCCAAGGTTCAAACCGTCGATGAGGGCCTGGTCTGGATCTTCGCTGCGGTTGATCATTGCGACGCAGCGTGCGTGGGCATCTACGTCACCAAGGTGGGCAACCGCTTTGCCGCACTGGAGCCAATCAGCCAAAAGGAGTGCACGAGCAGTTCGGATCGGTCGAAGCTGACGCCGGCCGCGGACTGTCCCTGTGAGTGGATTACGGCTCGCAGTACACGTCGGACGACTTCCGCGCCCAGCTCAAGTTCTGGGGGATTACGCCGAGCTACGCCTTCGTTGCTGAGCCGCAGACCCACGGCGTTGCCGAGCGTTTCAATCGGACCATCAAGGAGCAGGCTATCCACGGCTTCAAGTCCCCCCTCGAAGCCCGTCAGGCCGCTTTTGCCACTTGCCGCCTGATCTCAAAATCGTGTCTAAACAACCGGATCCGGTACACTACCGATCGACATTGGTGTTCGGCCCGGCCGGAATCTTCAGCCAGGACGGGTGATCCACCCGCGGTCCGCCAAGCGGCGGCGCATATCGGACGATGGGACGATCGGAAAGTTTGCATTGCGGCTGCCGGCGGCGCGCGTTTCGCGCCGCGTTGCCGACTCACGAGGGGTTACAGAGTGAAATTGACAAGCATGCGCGGTCTCGCCGCGAAATGGACCGCCGGCGTGCTGACGGCAGGATGCGCCGGCGGCGCGTTCGCCGAATTGGGCGGTCCGCCCTCGGCACCGCCCGCCGGCGACACGGCCGCGGTGGTCCGCACGCTCTCGCCCTCGCGGACCGCGAGCGCGAAACTCACCAGCACGGCGCAGTCCACGGCCGGCTACACGGTGCGCGAAGCCATCCTGGGCTCCGGCACCGTGATCCACGAATATCTCGGCAGCAACCGCAGCGTGTTTGGCGTGGCCTGGCAGGGACCAACCCAGCCCGATCTCGCCTCGCTGTTCGGCAGTTATTTCTCCCAGTACAACGCCGGGGTTCAGACCTCGCATGCAAGCCGCGGCCTGCGCGCGCCGGTCGCTATCGACTCGAGCACGCTGGTGGTCCGCTCGGGCGGCCACATGGGTGCCTTCGTCGGCTCGGCCTGGCTGCCCGCGCTGTTGCCCGCCGGCATGACCGGTGCCGATATCCAGTGACCACCGGGAACCCCATCTTGCGTCCTTCCTCGAATCCATTCCGCTGGCTCGCTGCACTGGGCCTGTTCACGATCACAGCCACGCTGGTCGCCTGCGGAGACGGCGGCAATAACGCGAGCGCGCCGAGCTCCGGCGGTGGCAGCAGCGGTAACGTCGGCACCGTCAACCAGGTGCCGATCGTTGTCAATGCGGGCCTCGCCAACGTGGTGAACATGCCGACCGTGAGCGTCACAGTCTGTGCGCCCGGCACCTCGAACTGCCAGGTCATCAACAACGTGCTGCTCGATACCGCCTCGTTTGGGCTGCGCCTGGTGAGTTCCGCGGCCTCCAGCGTGCTCGCCAGCCTGCCGACCCAGACCATCGGCAGCGGCTACACACTCACCGAATGCGGCCAGTTCGTGTCAAGCTTCACCTGGGGCACGGTGCGCTCGGCCGACGTGAAGCTGGCCGGCCTGACCGCCAGCGCGGTGCCGATCCAGATCATCGGCGATCTCGGCACCTCGAACGTGCCCAGATCCTGCTCGAACGGCGGCAGCTCGGCCAACTCGGTCGCGGCGCTTGGCGCCAACGGCATCCTCGGGAGCGGCCAGTCGCCGGTCGACTGCGGCAGCGCCTGTGTCAACTCGGCCGCCAACAGCAACTATTACTCCTGCCCGTCGAGCGGCACCTGCACCCGCACCACGCTGGCGCTGAACCGCCAGGTGGCCAATCCGGTGGCGCGCTTCCCGAGCAACAACGACGGCGTGATCGTCCAGCTCGGCACGCCCAGCGGCGGCAATGCGAGCGGCACGCTGACGCTGGGCATCGGTTCGGCGCTGCCGGCAACCGGCGTTACGGTGCTGGGTACCACCACCTCGGGCAATGTAACGGGGACCTTCCAGGGCCGCGTGATCACCTCGGCGTTCTTCGATACCGGCTCGAATGCGTATTTCTTCGACTCTACCGACAGCAGCACGCCGCTGCCGACTTGCAGCAACAACGCCTCGTTCTACTGCCCGGGCACCACGCAGAACCTGACGGCGACGTTGGCCGGGACCAACTCGAGCACCCTCGCGGTGAACTTCTCGGTGGCCAATGCGCAGGCGCTGTTCAATACCAACGGCTTCGCGCTGGCCAACCTGGGTGGGCCGTTCGGCCAGAGCCAGACGCTCGACTTCGGGCTGCCGCATTTCTTTGGCCGCAACATCTATTTCGGCTTCGACCTGCGCAGCGTCGGTGGCACGCAGACGCCTTACGTCGCGCTCTGATGGACCGTCTCGGCCCGCGAGGGCGCTGCGGTTGCGCCCTTTTTCATTTGGCGTGATGCCCGCACGCTCGCCTATCATCGAGGTTCGGCCGCGTGAGGCCGGTGCGGCGTCCCCAGCTGCATCGTAAGCGATCGATAAACCATCTCTAAGAGGCCAGTTCAAAAAGACTGCTCAGTACGCCTGAAGATGTTCCAGCAGACGAGGGCGCAGCCGAATTTCAAGAATGCTTCGTGAATGTCAGCTCGACGATCGAAGCGTATGCGAAGACGACGAAAGTTGTGGAGCCACGAGTGAGTCCGTTCAACGACCCAACGGAATTTGCTCAGACCACTGCCATGTTCAGTGCGACGCCTTGCGATCACCGGTTTGATGCCGCGTTCGCGCAATCGTTGACGATGCGGATCGGAATCGTAGCCACGATCGGCATAGATGACCTTGGGTCTCTGAAGGGGTTGGCCGCGCGCGCCGCGGATCGGGGGAATCGCGTCGACGAGCGGCAGCAACTGGGTGACGTCGTTGCGGTTCGCGCCGGTCAGGATGGGGCTGATGGGAACGCCATTGGCATCTACGAGGATGGGGTGCTTGGAACCGGGTCGCGCGCGATCCGTGGGGTTCGGGCCAGTTTTTCGCCCGCCCCAACAGTTCGTACCGACAAGGAATCGACGGCAGCGTATGAAAGATCGATCTGCCCGGCCTCGCGCAACGTGTCGAGCAGCAGTTTGTGCAGTCGATCCCATACTCCTGCTTTGCGCCAGTCGTTAAGTCGTCGCCAGCAGGTTGCGCCGGAGCCAAAGCCTAATACGGTTAGCAGATGATTTCATCGCAGACCGGTTTTCAACACGAACAGGATGCCATTCAACGCGGCCCGATCCGATACGCGTGGGCGACCAGGATGCTCTTTGCGCCGGGGCTTGGGCGGCGGCAGTAACGGTTCAATCAGTGTCCACAATTCGTCATCAATGATTGGCGCTTCCATCCCTTGGGTTCCGTTGTTCAGACATCCAAGGTTAGCAGCTTGCCGAGAAAGTAAACAGCCCCTCATTGGTTTTTGAACTGACCTCTAAAGACTGATTGGCCCGGCGAAGGGTATTCCAGCAGATCAGGCAGCAACCGAGTTTGAGGAACGCGCCGTGAATGTCAGCGCGGCGCTCGAAACGAATGCGGA
This sequence comes from Burkholderia sp., assembly GCA_040946945.1. GTDB lineage: Bacteria > Pseudomonadota > Gammaproteobacteria > Burkholderiales > Burkholderiaceae > Burkholderia. The sequence continues at coordinate 4,916 of JAYFRX010000113.1, forward strand.
GACGGCGGAAGTGATGCAGCCAGGCATGTGTGCGTTCGACGACCCAGCAATATTTGTCAAGGCCACTGCCATGTTCGGTACGGCGCTTGGCGATTACCGGCTCGATACCGCGATCACGCAACGCTCGTCGATGCCGCTCGGAGTCGTAACCACGATCGGCGTAGACCACACGGGGTCTGCTCAGTGGGTGGCCGCGCAATCTGCGAATCGGCGGAAGCGCATCGATCAGCGGCAGCAATTGCGTAACGTCGCTGACGTTCGCGCCGGTCAGGATTGCGGCGAGCGGGGTGCCGTAGGCGTCGGTGACGATGTGGTGCTTGGAACCGGGTCGCGCGCGATCGGTAGGGTTTGGTCCAGTTTTTGGCCTGCCCCAACGGCGCGAATCGATGATGAATCGACGGCAGCTTGTGAGAAGTCGATCTGGTTAGCTGCGCGCAGCTTTGCAAGCAGTAGCTCGTGCAAGCGATCCCATACGCCGGCTGCTTGCCAATCGCGCAGCCGTCGCCAACATATCACGCCCGAGTCGCATCCCATCTCGGCTGGCAGATCGCGCCAGCGTAGTCCGGTCTTGAGAACGAACAGGAGCTGGTCAGCGCGGCGCGATTCGAAACAGGCAGGCGGCCCGGGTTTTTATCGCGCCGCGGTTTTGGGGGGCGACAGCAACGGATCGATCAGTGTCCACAATTCATCGTTGATGATCGGCTTGCCCATCTCCTTGGCCGTGTCCCATTCGTAGTTGAAGGTTGGGGCGGCAGGGTTTCGTAGGTTAGGCGGACTTCAAGTCATAGTCAACGCGTTTATCGGTCGGACGATGCAAGGCAACGGCGAGCATCCAGAGGTCCGTCGGCACCGCCGAGCTTACGGAATCGCTTCTCAGCTTCCAGGAAGCCAGTGGCCGCCCATCGCATCGCCATATCGACATCGCGATAGCGGTCGATCCGGCCGCTGACGCGGCGCACCGCGCCGTTCGGATTCTCGATCAGGTTCGTCGTCGCCAGGCTGCGGATCAGCCGCGGCGTCAGGTCCAGGCGGTTGACTGTGAACGTTTCCTCAAGCGCCTCAAGCAGCGAGGCCGCCGCGTCCGGATGGTCGGTCTTCAACCATCCCGCCTGGGCCTTCAGCCGAGCGAGCCCGTCGTCGGCCGGCAGCTTGTACGCGGCACGCATGACCGAGGCGACCTGCTGTCGGGTCTGCTTCGCCAGCCGCTCGGTCACGTTGCGAATCTTGTGGGTCTGGCGCCTCTGGACGTGGGCAAGTTCGCCGAACACTGCCTGGATCGCCGAGCGCAGCGCCTTGGACCCATCAATCACGAACAGATAGTCCCGGTCGGTCGCCAGCCCGCGTTTGATCAGGCTATTCAGCAGATCCTTAACGACTTCGGCGTTCTCGCTCGAACCGCTCGCCAGCCCCATCAAATGATTCTGGGCGTCGCTCTCGACGCCAATCGCGGTGAGAATGTGGCACCCATCGACGATGATACCGTCCAGGTAGATGGCTAGGATGTCGTGATCGCTCGAAGCGACGCTCCATCAGCCCGTCAAGCTTCTTCTTGCTCGCCTTCACGAACTCGCCCGAGACGCTGCTCTTCGAGATGCCGACGGTGTGGGCCATTTCAGGCAACACCTCGTCATACTTTCAGGTCGACACGCCGCTCACCATGATGTCGTACATGCGCTGCGTGAGCCGTTCGTCGTCGCGCAGCTGCGTGTAGGCGGGAATCGGCACTTCCTTGCCGCGCTTGTCCCGCAGCCGGGGCCGCTGAACCTGCAGCTTGCGTTCGTCCATCACGATTCGGCCTGGCTGCGAGCCATGCCAGCGCACGTCGCCGGCGGCACGCCCCGCGTGCTTGTCGCCGGCCACCTCGCGAGCAGACACCATCAGCAATTATTCGACAAGCGCGCGGCCAGCGTCGTACATCAGCGCGTCAACACTGATGCGCGTGTTCTGGATCAGATCGCGCATCGGAAGCCACAACTGTTCGTGCTCGGCAAAGCTGGCGCGCAGGGCCTCGTGCTCCTGTTTGCTGACGACCGTCAGCGGCAACTTGGCGCGACGCCCGGGTTTCTTGGTAGGCTTCATCTCGGCGGTTCTCCTATGCTGGAGCTTGGTCTTGGAAACCCGATTCTCTCGGATTCCTGCGGGAACCGCCGCCTTCAACCTTCAACTATTTTTGGGACACCGCCATCTCCTTTGGTCTCGGTTGTTCCGATGCCTGAGGTTAACAAGCTCGCCGCGAAAGTTAACAGTCCCAATTGGCCTTTTTGAAACCGTCCCTTAGAGGCTAGTTCAAAAAGACTGCTCGGTACGCCTGAAAATGTTCCAGCAGACGAGGGCGCAGCCGAATTTGAAGAATGCTTCGTGAATGTCAGCTCGACGATCGAAGCGTATGCTGGACTTGCCCCTGCATGACCGGACACGCGGTCACGCTTCGGTTGGTGAAGTTGCGCGCTGGCGGAATTCGCGTGGCGAGCAGTATTTCAAGGCGCTGTGCGGATGCGACTCGTTGTAGTGGTCAAACGCGATGGCCAAGTTTTGCAGTGCAGTTCTGACGTCAGGCTTGGGCATCCGCCAAACGTAGTCTCGCTTTATCGTTTTGACGAAACTTTCTGCCATCCCGTTGCTCTGCGGACTTCTGACAGGGGGCGTGACCGGCATCAAACCGATTTTCC
>JAYFRX010000114.1:0-7540 GCA_040946945.1 Burkholderia sp.
AAGAATGCTTCGTGAATGTCAGCTCGACGATCGAAGCGTATGCGAAGACGACGGAAGTTGTGGAGCCACGAGTGAGTCCGTTCAACGACCCAACGGAATTTGCCTAGACCACTGCCATGTTCAGTGCAGTGCCTTGCGATCACCGGTTTAATGCCGCGTTCGCGCAATCGTTGACGATGCCGATCGGAATCGTAACCACGATCGGCATAGATGACCTTGGGTCTCTGAAGGGGGCGGCCGAGCGCGCCGCGGATCGCGGGAATCGCGTCGACGAGCGGCAGCAACTGGGTGACGTCGTTGCGGTTCGCGCCGGTCAGGATGGCGCTGATGGGAACGCCATTGGCATCTACGAGGATGGGGTGCTTAGAGCCGTGTCGCGCGCGATCCGTGGCGTTCGGGCCAGTTTTTCGCCCGCCCCAACAGATCGTACCGACGAGGAATCGACGGTAGCGTATGAAAGATCGATCTGCCCGGCCTCGCGCAACGTGTCGAGCAGTAGTCGATCCCATACTCCTGCTTTGCGTTAGTCGTTCAGTCGTCGCCAGCAGGTCGGGCCGGAGCTAAAGCCCAATAGGGTTGGCAGATGGTTCCATCGCAGACCGGTTGTCAACACGAACAGGATGCCATTCAACGCGGCCCGATCCGATAGGCGTGGGCGACCAGGATGCTCTTTGCGCCGCGGCTTGGGCGGCGGCAGTAACGGTTCGATCCGTGTCCACAATTCGTCATCAATGATTGGCGCTTCCATCCCTTGGGTTCCGTTGTTCAGACATCCAAGGTTAACGGCTTGCCGAGAAAGTAAACAGCCCCTCGTTGGTTTTTGAACTGGCCTCTAACTCACCGTAGCGGAGTTTGAGACCCAGGTGTTCATTGGTCGTTTTGTGGAGCACATCCCGGACAAGTACTTCCGGATGATCAACGTCTACGGGTTGCTGGCGAACTGCGTCCGGGGCCAATGGCTGCCGAAGGTCTACGCGTTGCTGGGTCAGACGCCGGAGCAGGTGAAAACGATTCGTTTCCGCGACTTGCAAAACCGGGGCTTCGGCGTGGATCCGTTGAAGTGTGTGTGGTGTGGCAGCCCGTTGCGGTATGCGGGAATCACTCGGGGCAAATCGCTGGCTCAGTTGCGGCCCCATCATGAGGCACTGGCGCGCGCGAAAATTGCGAACAGACATCCCAAGGCGAGCAGTCCGTCCGGAGACAGGGATCTCGGCAAAAATCGAAAATCTACGCTGGAAACCGAACTGATAACAAGAGCCACGCGCGGACATTGTTGCGCGTAAACGTCAGTGCGTCGCGGCCGGATTTATGCAACAACGCCGGTTTTACGCCAAAACAGCGGTTGGCCATGGCCGCTTAGTCGCTACTTCTGAACCCCGTTGAAAACGGGGGGATTACCCAGGAACACGGGTGCCAGCGCGAGCAGCAGTATTCGACATTGAATTGCATGGGCGTCTCCCCCCCCTTTTTCGAGTCTGGTCGGCCATCGCCCCGGCTCGTCACGGGCCGGCCGGGTTGGATGCAGGGCAGAAGGGTACGCAATCGCCGCGTCCGGCGCGACAAGTTCAGTAGAGGGAGTGTTCGGGGGAGGGGATTTGCCCGCAAGCTTCGCCGGGAATGGATTGAGAGCCTGCCGGCGCGCTCGGGAGGCGCGGGGGCAGCGGGTAGCGCACCCTCGACCCGCGCTCGCCGCGGCTGTCGGGAGACTTACTGGGCCGCTTGCCCCGGGCCCGAGTAGACCCATTCGAGCAGCGCGTCGTGCGCCGCGCGCGCCGCGCTCGAGTGCGGATCGTTGATGAAGCTGACCACCACGTAGCTGTTGCCGTCGGCCGAGGCCACGTAGCCGGCGATCGCGCGCACGTCGCGCAGCGTGCCGGTCTTGATGTGGGCATTGCCGAGCACGGGCTGGTTAGTCAGGCGCCGCGCCATGGTGCCGTCCACGCCGACGATCGGCAGCGATTCGACGAAGGGCTGGGCCACCGGGCTGGCATTGGCGGCCTGCAGCAGCGCGGCGAGAGTGCGCGCGCTGACGTGCTCGTCGCGTGACAGGCCCGAGCCGTTGTCGAGTTGCAGCTCGGGCGCGGCGATGCCGCTCTTCTCTAGGAAGGCATGGATCACGCACGCCGACTGCTCGGGCGTGGCCGGCGACTTGCCGACGATCGCGCCGAGCGACAGGAACAGATTGCGCGCCATCACGTTGTTGCTGTTCTTGTTGATGTCGTAGACGATGCTCGACAGCACCGGGCCGTTATGGACCGCGAGGGGGCGCGCAGTGGTCGGCACCTTGCCTTCGACGATCGGGCCCGCGAAGTTGCCGCCCGTCGAGCGCCACAGCGCCAGGAAGCCCTGTGAGAAGAACTGCGCATGATCGAGTATGGCGATATTGCTGGTGACCGGCCCGCATTGCGGCGGGAAGCGGCCCACGAAGCTGGCCGTCAGCGTGCCGCCGGCGTCGGTCGACAGGCGCGGGCGCGCGGCCACCGAGGCCATCGCGCAGGAGCCGCCGGCCTCGCTCACTTCATTGTCGATGCTCAGGTTGGCCAGTGGCGGCAGCACGTCGATCGCGACGTTGCCGCTGTCGATCGGCGTGACGGTGAAGGACAGCGCCTTGAAGGCATAGAGCAGCGGATCCGGGCCGACGTTGTAGGGTGCCTGGGTATCGTCGTCGAAGGCGGGCAGGTCGCGCGTAGAGCTGGCGAAGAAGGTCTTGTCTAGCACCAGCGAGCCGTCGACGTTGACGATGCCGGCGCGCTGGATCCGGTTGATCAGGTCGATCAGTTCCTCTGGCACCAGCTTCGGGTCACCCGTGCCCTTGATGTAGAGGTTGCCGTGCAGCGTGCCGGACGCAGCGAGCGTGCCGTCGGCATAGGCGCTGGTGCGGTAACGGTAGTCGGGGCCGAGCAGCGACAGGCCCGAGTAGGTGGTGACCAGCTTCATGGTCGAGGCCGGCAGCATCGGCCGCTCGGCGTTCCAGGTCACCACCGGCGCGCGCTCGCCGACCTTCTCGACCACCACGCTGATGCTGGAGGCCGGCACGTGCGCGCGCTGCAGGTTGGCCCGCACCGAGGCTGGCAGGATGCCGCGCGCAGCCGCCACGGTGGCGGCTGGCGCCGCGGCGGCAGCGGCCGAGTGCTTGCCGGCGCGCGGCTTCTTGCGCGCCTCGGCCGGCGTGGCGATCGCCAGGGCCGCGCAGGCGGCGAGGACGAGGGCCGCGCGTGCGGAACGGGGAGGGAAATCGGTCGGGTGGATGGTGTGGTTCATCGACGTGCAGGGTGTAGTGCGGTGCCGGCTCGGTGGTGCCGGAGTGCGCACATTGTAGAGACAAGCATCGTCGCCGGGATGACGAAATGCGTCGCTGCTGGGGCTACAATGGCCGGCATCGAATCTACTGCATTCCGGGTTGGCACGATGCGTATCCTGCTGGTCGAAGACGACAAGATGATTGCCGAGGGCGTGCGCAAGGCGCTCAAGGCGGACGGTTTCGCGGTGGACTGGGTCCAGGACGGCGAGGCCGCGCTGACCGCCATCAGCGGCGAGACCTATGACCTGATGCTGCTCGACCTGGGCCTGTCCAAGCGCGACGGCGTCGACGTGCTTCGCACGCTGCGCTCGCGCGGCCACGCGCTGCCGGTGCTGATCATCACCGCGCGCGACGCGGTCTCGGACCGCGTCAAGGGGCTTGACGCCGGCGCTGACGACTACCTCGTCAAGCCCTTCGATCTCGACGAACTGGGCGCGCGCATGCGCGCGCTGATCCGCCGCCAGTCGGGGCGCAGCGAATCGGTGATTCGCCACGGCGCGCTCACGCTCGACCCGGCCTCGCACCAGATCACGCTCGACGGCGCGGCGGTGGCCCTCTCGGCGCGCGAGTTCGCCCTGCTCGAGGCGCTGCTGGCGCGGCCCGGCGCGGTGCTCTCGAAGAGCCAGCTAGAGGAGAGGATGTACGGCTGGGGCGAGGAAATCGGCAGCAATACTGTCGAGGTCTACATCCACGCGTTGCGCAAGAAGCTCGGCTCGGACCTGATCCGCAACGTGCGCGGGCTCGGCTACATGGTCGTCAAGGAATCGTAGCGCGTGAGGTCGATTCGCCATCAATTGCTGATCTGGCTGCTCGCGATCGTGGTCGCGGGCGTGGGTGCCGCGGGTTGGCTGATCTATCGCCAGGCGCTGGCCGAGGCCAACGAACTGTTCGACTACCAGCTCCAGGCGATCGCCGCAGCGCTGCCCTCGGAGCCCTTCTCTCAGGTGTTCGGCTCGCGCACCAACGGCGACGAGGGCATCGTGATCCAGATCTGGAACCACAACGGCGGGCTGATGTACTTCTCGCATCCGCGCGCGCCGATCGCGCCGCGCGCTGAGCTCGGCTTCTCCACCGAACACACCGATAGCGGCGAATGGCGCGTATACGGCGCGATCGTCGGCGACAACGTGGTCCAGCTCGCGCAGCCGCTGTCGGTGCGCAACCGGCTCGCCGCCAGCGTCGCGCTGCGCACCGTGTGGCCGCTTATCGTGCTGCTGCCGTTTCTCGGCGCGGCGATCTGGATGATCGTCGGTCGCGGCATGCGGCCCCTGCGGCGCGTCACGCGCGCGGTCGCATCGCGCCGCCCCGAGGCGCTCGATCCGCTGCCCGATAACCGCCTGCCGCAGGAGGTGCAGCCGCTCGTGCATGCGCTCAACGGTCTGTTGGCGCGGCTCTCGGCGGCGCTCGACACGCAGAAGGCCTTCGTTGCCGATGCCGCGCACGAGCTGCGCACGCCGCTGGCCGCGGTGCAGATCCAGGCGCATCTGGTGGCGCGCGCGCAGGACGATGAGACTCGACGCGAGGCGCTGGCCGATCTACAGAGCGGAGTCACGCGCGCCACGCGCTTGGCCGAGCAGCTGCTCGCGCTGGCGCGCTCCGAGCCCGACGGCACCACGGTGCACGAGCCGGTCGCGCTGGCCGACGTGCTCGCGCATTGCGTGAGCGCGCAGGCGGTGGTCGCGCAGAAGCGCAACATCGACCTCGGCATCGAGGAGGCCCAGCCGGCGATCGTCGATGCCGATATCGGCGCGCTGTGCGTGATGTTTAACAACGTGCTCGACAACGCCGTCAAGTACACCCCGGAAGGCGGCCGCATCGACGTCTCGCTGAGCTTCGTCGAGGGCCGCGCGCTGGTGCGGGTGGTCGACAGCGGCCCCGGCATTCCGCGCGAGGAGCGCGAGCGCGTGTTCGACCGCTTCTACCGCGATTCCTCGGCGCGCGTGCGCACCGACGTGTCGGGCAGCGGCTTGGGCCTGGCGATCGTCAAGCGCGTGGCCGCCCAGCAGCGCGCCACCGTCACGCTCGGCGAATCGCCGGCGGGGGGGCTGCTGGTGGAAATCGCGTTTCCCGGTGTCCGCGTTGCATGAAAGCCATTTGAATGCCGTGCGGCGAGGGTTTACGATCCGCCCCCTACTCTATTAAGCCTCCTTTAAGACAGTGCCTTTACGCTGCGAACCAACAACGAGGAGGCAAAATGATGAACGCCCGTTTCCTGGCGCGCAGCGCCGTCGTCGTGGCCGTCGCGGCCGCTTTGTCCGCCGGTTATGTGGCCGGCGCGCGTCATGCCGAACCGCCGCAGATCATCTCGCCGGCGCGGGCCGCCGCGTTGATGCCGGCCGAGGCCGCCGCGAAGACGGGGATTCCCGATTTCTCGGGCCTGGTCGAAACCTATGGCCCGGCGGTGGTCAACATCAGCGCCAAGCACGTGGTGAAGGCCTCGGCGCGTCGCGGTGGCGCGCAGCAGTTGCCGATCGATCCGAGCGATCCGTTCTGCCAGTTCTTCAAGCATTTCTACGGCCAGGTGCCGGGCATGGGTGGCGGCGGCCAGGCTGACGACACGCCGAGCACCAGCCTCGGCTCGGGCTTCATCGTCAGCCCCGATGGCTACATCCTGACCAATGCGCACGTGATCGACGGCGCAAACGTGGTTACCGTGAAGCTCACCGACAAGCGCGAATATCGCGCCAAGGTGATCGGTGCCGACAAGCAGTCCGATGTGGAGGTGCTCAAGATCGATGCGATCGGCCTGCCGACCGTTAAGATCGGCGATCCGCAGCAGAGCAAGGTCGGCCAGTGGGTAGTGGCGATCGGCTCGCCCTACGGCTTCGACAACACCGTGACCTCGGGCATCATCAGCGCAAAGTCGCGCGCGCTGCCCGACGAGAACTATACGCCGTTCATCCAGACCGACGTGCCGGTCAACCCCGGCAATTCGGGCGGCCCGCTGTTCAACCTGCAGGGCGAGGTCATCGGCATCAACTCGATGATCTACTCGCAGACGGGCGGCTTCCAGGGCCTGTCCTTCGCGATTCCGATCAACGAGGCGATCAAAGTCAAGGGCGAACTGGTGAAGACCGGCCACGTGAGCCGCGGCCGCCTCGGCGTGGCGGTGCAGGGCCTCGACCAGACGCTGGCCAGTTCGTTCGGACTGCAAAAGCCCGACGGCGCGCTGGTCAGCTCGGTCGACTCGAAGGGCCCGGCCGCCAAGGCCGGCCTGCAGCCGGGCGACGTGATCCTGTCGGTGAACGGCACGCCGGTACAGGATTCGATCATGCTGCCTGGCCAGATCGCCAGCCTCAAGCCGGGCACCAAGGCCAACCTGCAGATCTGGCGCGACAAGGCGCGCAAGGATGTGACGGTGACCCTCACCTCGCTGGCAGATAACCAGCAGAGCACCGGCAACGACGAGCCGGCCGAGCAGGGGCGCCTGGGCGTCGCGGTGCGCCAGTTGAGCCCGCAGGAGCGCGCCGGCACCTCGCTCACGTACGGGCTGGTGGTGCAGCAGGCCACCGGGCCGGCCGCCAATGCCGGCATCCAGCCCGGCGACGTGATCCTGGCGGTGAGCGGCCGTCCGGTCACTAGCCCCGAACAGCTGCGTGACGCGGTCAAGAACGCCGGCAACAGCCTGGCACTGCTGATCCAGCGCGACGACGCGCAGATCTTCGTGCCGGTCGACCTGAGCTGATCTGAACAATCCGGTCGGACGGGATCGCATCTTGCTTCGCTTCGCGGGTTGGATCCCCGGCCGGGCAGCAAGCCTGGTTTCGCGGCGGCATGCTCCGTGCCGCCTTCCGTTTTCCGACCCAGTAAAGAGACGAACCATGCAACAACAACACGTTTCAAAATTCTCGCTTGCGGCCGCGTTGGGGCGGCGTCCCATTCGTAGTTGAAGGTTGGGGCGGCAGGGTTTCGTGGGTTAGGCGGACTTCAAGTCATGGTCAACGTGTTTATCGGTCGGACGATGCAAGGCAACGGCGAGCAGCTTCTCAGCTTCCAGGAAGCCAGTGGCCGCCCATCGCATCGCCATGTCGACATCGCGATAGCGGTTGACCCGGCCGCTGACGCGGCGCACCGCGCCGTTCGGATTCTCGATCCGGTTCGTCGTCGCCAGGCTGCGGATCAGCCGCGGCGTCAGGTCCAGGCGGTTGACCGTGAACGTTTCTCAAGCCCCTCAAGCAGCGAGGCCGCCGCGTCTGGATGGTCGGTCTTCAACCATGCCGCCTGGGCCTTCAGCCGAGC
>JAYFRX010000115.1:0-7534 GCA_040946945.1 Burkholderia sp.
GCCGGCGACTGTGGGAATGCCTGAGCCAGTCCTGCCGGTACCAATGCTCGTTGATCGTCGGAACGATATTCGAGAAGACGAAATTGCCGCTGACGACCTGGTTTCTGGCGATCTACCTGGTGACGCAAAGCGAGAACGCCATCAGCGGACTGGAGCTCAAACGCCAGCTGGGCGTGAGCTACAAGACGGCCTGGCTCATCAAGCACAAGTTGCTGGAGACCATGTGGCTGCGCGAAGAGCGACGCCGGCTCGACGAACGGGTCGAGGTCGACGACGCGTATCTGGGCGGGGAACGCTCCGGGGGTAAGTCTGTGGGCGTGGCGCGCCCGGCAAGACGCCGTTTGTAGCGGCCGTGCAGACCATCTGACGATGGCCGACCTCTGTTCATGCGGCTCTCGCCCGTGCCGGGCTTTACCAAAGCGGCCCTTGAGGTCTGGGCGGCCAGCAGCCTGATGCCCACCGCGTGCGTCGTTTCCGATGGCCTGTGGTGTTTCGATGGCGTGACGCAAAAGGCTGCCAGTCATGAGCGCCATGTCACGGGCGGTGGCCGTCAGGCCGCGCAGCGCCCCCGAGTTCCGCTGGGTCAACACGAGATGCTCGGCAACCTGAAAACGACCCTCAAGGGCACTACCACGCTATCGATCACGCCAAATATGCCCATCGCTATCTCGCTGAATTCGCCTACCGTTTCAACCGCCGTTTCGATTTGCCCGCGATGGCGCCGCGCCTGCTTCGGGCCGCCGTTACGACAAAACCTCATCCTCGCCGTGTGTTGATGGTCTCGGAGTCAAGTAACTAATCAGGACTATTTTTGGGACACCGCCTGCCGTTCCCGTTCAAGGATCGATACAATCGCGAATGGCGTCTCGAAAGACTGGGCTTCAAGACACCCCTCGAAGCCCGTCAGGCAGCGCTCTTGCCACTTGCCGCCTGATCGCAAAATCGTGTTTAAACAACCGGATCCGGTGCAGGCTCGAAGCAGGCGAGCGCGGCATGCTGGGCGAGCGCCGAGGCGCAGATGAACAGGTTCTGCGCGAGAGCTTCTCGAAGGTGCCGACCAGGGCCGGCGGCACGACCAGCCAGCCGAGCCGCCAGCCCGTCATGTTGAAGTACTTGGAGAAGCTGTTGACCGTGATCACCTCGTCGCTGAAGGACAGCGACGAGACGGGCGGGCCTTCGTAGCTGAGGCCCTGGTAGATCTCGTAGATGATCGCGAAGCCGCCGCACTCGCGTACCGCTTGCAGGATCCGGTTGAGTTCGTCGAGCGTGAGCGAGGCGCCGGTCGGATCCGACCGGCGAGGCTAACAGCACGCCGCGCATTCGCTTGCCCTAGCCGCTCGCGCACGTCCTGGGCGCTCAACTGGAAGCGCGCCTCGGGGGCCGCTCGGCACCAGCACGGACCGAGCCTTCGGCGGCCGCCACGAAGTGTCGGTTGCACGGGTAGAACGGATCTGGCATCTGCACTTCGTTGTCGCGGCCGACCAGGGCCAGGCAGGCCAGCAGCAGCGCGGCCGAGGTGCCGGCCCCCCCTCACGACGATGCGCTTGGGCGCGATCTCGAGCCCGTAAGCGCGCGTAATGCGCGGCGCTCGGCCTCGCGCAGCGGCGCGAGGCCGAGCGCGTGGTGTACTGCGTCACGCCGCGCGGCATCGCCGCCGCGGCGGCCTCGACCACCGGCTCGGGTGCCGTGAAATCCAGCTCGCCGATGCTCATGTGGATCACGTCGCGGCTGGCCTGTGCGAGCCGCGCAGCCTGCTTGACTTTCATCACGTAGAACGGCTGGATCGCGTCGACGCGCGAAGCCAGCCGAATCAGCGATTCGGCAGCGGTATTCATGTCGGGCAGCGGGAGAGGGAAAAAGAAAAGCGGGCGCCGGGGCACCTGCGACAGTTCATATCAGGAGCGGCGCGCGGCGGCTTCTTCCGGACGCAGCTTGAGGGCCAGCTTGTCAAGCACGCCGTTGACGTACTTGTGGCCGTCCGAGCCGCCGAAGGTCTTGGTCAGCTCGATGGCTTCGTTGATTACCACGCGGTAGGGCGTCTCAATCTGGTGCTTGAGCTCAAAAGTAGCCATCAGCAGCACCGCGCGCTCGACCGGCGAGATCTGCTCGATCGGGCGATCGAGGTTGGGTGCCAGGATTGAGGCCAGGTCCGCATGCTCGCCGACCACGCCATACACGATGGTTTCCAGCAGTTCGCGATCCGCCTTGTCGTAACCCTGCGCGCCGCGCAACTGCTCGTCGATATCGCCGGTGGACGCGTTCGACAGCAGCCACTGATACAGGCCTTGCGTCGCCAGTTCGCGCGATTGTCGGCGTGCGCTCTTCTTCATTCGTTTTCCTCTTCCTCTTCCTCTTCCTCTTCCTCATTGTTGCTCAGCTGGTCGAGCGTCATCGTGAGATTGGCCATCTCGACGGCCGTGCGGGCCGCGTCGCGACCCTTCTCGGTCATGCGCGCGATGGCCTGCTCGTCGTTCTCGGTGGTCAGCACCGCGTTGGCGATCGGCGTGTTGAAGTTGAGCGCGATGCGCGAAATGCCGGCGCCGCTTTCGTTCGAGACGAGTTCGAAATGGTAGGTCCCGCCGTGGATCACCGAGCCGAGCGCGATCAGCGCGTCGAACTGGTTGCTTTCCGCGAGCTTCTGCAGCGCCAGCGGGATTTCCAGGGCACCAGGCACGGTGACTAGCAGCACGTCCTCACCGGTGACACCCAGGCGTTCGAGTTCCTCGCCACAGGCATCGGCCAGGCCATTGCAGACGGGCTCGTTGAATCGCGACTGCACGATACCGATGCGCAGGCCTTCACCCTCGAGATTCGGTTGGTATTGTCCGATTTCCATGTTTTTTCCGTGGTTGAATTCAGCGTGATTGGGAGCGGGGGTCAGCAGCTTGCGTCGAAATCAGATCTCGGACGCCGCGCCGCCAGGCATCGGCACGAAGCCCGTCACCTCGAGACCCCAGCCCGACATGCTGCCGAGCTTGCGCGGGTTCGCGAGGACCTGCATCTTGCCGACGCCGACGTCGCGCAGGATCTGCGCGCCGATGCCGAACGTCTTGAAATCGACCGGACGACGCTTGAGCGTGGCCGCCTTCTCCTCTTCGTCGAACGCGAGAAACACGTCGACCAGGTGTTCCTTAGTATCGCCGCAATTGAGCAGCACCACCACGCCGAGATCGCGCGCGGCGATTTCCTTCATGGCCGCGTCGAGCGTCCAGGAGTGCGTCGAGGTGCTGGTCTCGAGCAGGTCGAGCACCGACAGCGGCTCGTGCACGCGCACCGGCGTGTCGACCTCAGGCGAGGGCTTGCCGCGCACCAGGGCGATGTGCGGCGAGCCGGTCGGCTTGTCGCGGTAGAGCACCGCCTGGAACGCGCCGTGGGCGGTCTGCATGGTGCGCTCGGAGACGCGCTCGACGATCGATTCGGTGCGGCTGCGGTAGTGGATCAGGTCGGCAATGGTGCCGATTTTGACGCCGTGTTCCTTGCCGAACTCGATTAGGTCGCGCAGGCGTGCCATCGAGCCGTCGTCCTTGATCACCTCGCAGATCACGGCGGCGGGCGTGAGACCGGCCAGGGCCGTCAGGTCGCATCCGGCCTCGGTATGGCCGGCGCGCACCAGCACGCCGCCCGGCTGGGCCATGATCGGGAACACGTGGCCCGGCTGCACGATCTGGTCGGCGCGCGTATCGCGCGAGACGGCCGTGGCGATGGTGTGGGCGCGGTCGGCGGCGGAAATGCCGGTGGTCACGCCCTCGGCCGCCTCGATGCTGACCGTGAACGCCGTGCCGTATTGCGTGCCGTTGCGGTAGGTCATCAGCGGCAGGTTGAGCTGCTTGCAGCGTTCCTGCGTGAGCGTCAAGCAGATCAGACCGCGGCCGTAGCGGGCCATGAAGTTGATCGCTTCCGGCGTGACGAATTCGGCGGCAAGGATCAGGTCGCCTTCGTTTTCGCGGTCTTCCTGGTCGACGAGGATCACCATGCGACCGGCTTTCAGCTCGGAGATGATGTCGGGCATCGAGGCGAGCGTCATATCAGAAAAAAGGTGTCCGCTGGGTAAAAGCGCTATTTTACGTCAGGCCGGCCCGGCTGCCTTGGAAATCGGGCGGCGTGGCATGATCGTCGCTTGTGCCGCCCGGCGGGGCACGCCGCTGTCAGCTCTGCCGCCGTTGCCGACTTTGGTCCGAATCGCCTGCCTGGGGCCGCCCATTTCCGTCCATACCTGGTTACTGTTTGCCTCCGCCTACACCTGCTGACCACGCTCACTCCGGGGCTGAACGTGCTGCTGGTGGTGTGCTACGGCGCGTGCAGCACGGTGGCCTCGATCCTCGGCAACCTCTGCTGTGCAACTGCTGGTCGCCCTCGGCGTGGCCCCCCCCTGCTGGCGGCCATGCCGCCGCTGTTCGTGGCCTTGAAGCTGGCCGGCACCGCCTACCTGATTCTGATCGGCATCCGCCAGTGGCGCGGGGGCGGGCGGCCCGCCGCCGAGGCGAGCACGGCGGCCTCGGGCGAGGCCGCGGCGGTGCCGGTCAGCCGCCTCAGGCTGTTCCACGAATCGATCCTGGTAGCCGGCAGCCATCCCAAGACCATGATCTTCCTGTCGGCCTTCATGCCCCCAGTTCATCGACCGCCAGCGCTCGCTGTCGCTGCAGGTCACCCAGATGTACTTGACCATCGCCCTGCTGGTGGTGGTAGTGCACACGGTCTATTCGACCGGCGCGCGCCATCTGCATGGGCGCCTTGCGCACGGGCGTCGAGCGGTGGCGGCGATGCGGCGCATGACGCGGCTGGTATTCGTTGGCTTCGGCGTCGAGCTGCTGACGGCGAAGCAGCCTTGAGTCTGGTCATGAACAGGGCTGCCAAGGCTTATCAACGGAAATCCTGATTAGTTACTTGACTCCGAGGCAGGCATGAAATCAGGTATCGTTCGCCAGGTGCTTACGGAGCGTGCGCCATGCCCATGAACAGAATCCGGTTTCAGGCCGGTCTGTCGATGAAAGAATTTCAGGAGCAGTACGGCAACGAAGCGCAATGCGAGGCCGCGCTGGTCGGGTCTCGCTGGCCCGATGGCTGGGTGTGGCCTCGATGCAAGGGCACGCGCTACGCCAGCGCCTACAACGGCCGGCGACTGTGGGAATGCCTGAGCCAGTCCTGCCGGTACCAATGCTCGTTGATCGTCGGAACGATATTCGAGAAGACGAAATTGCCGATGACGACCTGGTTTCTGGCGATCTACCTGGTGACGCAGAGCAAGAACGCCATCAGCGGACTGGAGCTCAAACGCCAGCTGGGCGTGAGCTACAAGACGGTCTGGCTCATCAAGCACAAGTTGTTGGAGAACATGTGGCTGCGCGAAGAGCGACGCCGGCTCGACGAACGGGTCGAGGTCGACGACGCGTATCTGGGCAGGGAACGCTCCGGCGGTAAGGCTGGGCGTGGCGCGCCCGGCAAGACGCCGTTTGTAGCAGCCGTGCAGACCTCTGACGATGGCCGCCCTCTGTTCATGCGGCTCTCGCCCGTGCCGGGCTTTACCAAAGCGGCCCTTGAGGTCTGGGCGGCCAGCAGCCTGATGCCCACCGCGTGCGTCGTTTCCGATGGCCTGTGGTGTTTCGACGGCGTGCCGCAAAAGGCTGCCAGTCATGAGCGCGATGTCACGGGCGATGGTCGTCAGGCCGCGCAGCGCCCCGAGTTCCGCTGGGTCAACACGATGCTCGGCAACCTGAAAACGGCCCTCAAGGGCACGTACCACGCTATCGATCACGCTAAATATGCCCATCGCTATCTCGCTGAATTCGCCTACCGTTTCAACCGCCGTTTCGATTTGACCGCGATGGCGCCGCGCCTGCTTACGGCCGCCGTTACGACAAAACCTCATCCGCGCTTTGTGTTGAGGGTATCGGAGTCAAGTAACTAATCAGGAGATCGGAAATGTACTGAACGCCTTGCCAAAATCGCAGCACGCTCAGCAATCTGGAGCGCCGCAACACGTGCCGAGGCCCTTGTCGCTTTCGATCAGTTGGTCGCGACGGATTCGGCCACATATCTGAAAGCTGTCAGAAGCTCACGAAGGACCGTGACGAACTGCTGGCGTTCTACGACTTTCCTGCAGAACACTGGCAGCGCGTCAGAACAGCCAACCCGATCGAGTCGACGTTCGCAACGGTGCGTCATCGCACTATGCGCACTCGCAACTGCCTGTCGCGCGCGCCGTTCCTCGGCATGTGGCGTTCAAGCTCATCGAGTCCACCGAGAAATCGTGGCGCCTCATCCGCGGCGTCGACAAGCTCGAACAGCTTCTGAAGGGCATTCCCTTCAAGGACGGAATCCCGGTGATCGATAGCGCACCGGCTCAGCAACCGCTGGCCACCTGATCATGCCGCCGATCGTTCGTACACCAGATTTGACAATAGGTCCCTCGTCGATCGAGACGTGCAAGGCGCACAATGGTCGACGTCTATCAGTACCTCATCGACCTGTTCAAGGCACTGCCGCTCGCGCAAACGGTCGACGCTTACGAAGCGCTGCCGCCTTGGAAGCTTGGCAAGCCCGCTCGCAAACCGAAGACCTGATCGTTAGTCGGTCGGCCGTCGCGGCCCAAGGGGGCACGGACCGCTTACCGAAAGCATCTATCGTTTCGCCAAAAATCGAGACTAAACCCCAGCACGCCTACGTTTACAACCGCCAACTTTACAACCACTAACTTCCGCCCGCTCACCCTTTCCACACGGACCTCTTCATGCGGAAGTCTTGTCGCCAACCCGGCGGTGTCCCAAAAATAGTGCTGATTAGTTACTTTACTCCGAGACCATCAACACACGGCGCGGATGAGATTTTGTCGTAACGGCGGCCCGAAGCAGGCGCGGTGCCATCGCGGGCAAATCGAAACGGCGGTTGAAACGGTAGGCGAATTCAGCGAGATAGCGATGGGCATATTGGGCGTGATCGATAGCGTGGTACGTGCCCTTGAGGGCCGTTTTCAGGTTGCCGAGCATCGTGTTGACCCAGCGGAACTCGGGGCGCTGCGCCGCCTGACGGCCACCGCCGGTGACATGGCGCTCATGACTGGCAGCCTTTTGCGTCACGCCATCGAAACACCACAGGCCATCGGAAACGACGCACGCGGTGGGCATCAGGCTGCTGGCTGCCCAGACCTCAAGGGCCGCTTTGGTAAAGCCCGGCACGGGCGAGAGCCGCATGCACAGAGGACGGCCATCGTCAGAGGTCTGCCCGGCCGGCCGCTACAAACGGCGTCTTGCCGCGGGCGCGCCACGTCCAGCCTTACCGCCAGAGCGTTCTCCGCCCAGATACGCGTCGTCGACCTCGACCCGTTCGTCGAGCCGGCGTCGCTCTTCGCGCAGCCACATGGTCTCCAGCAACTTGTGCTTGATGAGCCAGACCGTCTTGTAGCTCACGCCCAGCTAGCGTTTGAGCCCCAGTCCGCTGATGGCGTTCTTGCTCTGCGTCACCAGGTAGATCGCCAGAAACCAGGTCGTCAGCGGCAATTTCGTCTTCTCGAATATCGTTCCGACGATCGACGAGCATT
>JAYFRX010000116.1:0-7528 GCA_040946945.1 Burkholderia sp.
AACGGCGCGGTGCGCCGCGTCAGCGGCCGGGTCGACCGCTATCGCGATGTCGACATGGCGATGCGATGGGCGGCCGCTGGCTTCCTGGAAGCTGAGAAGCGATTCCGTAAGCTCGGCGGTGCCGACGGACCTCTGGATGCTCGCCGTTGCCTTGCATCGTCCGACCGATAAACGCGTTGACCATGACTTGAAGTCCGCCTAACCTACGAAACCCTGCCGCCCCAACCTTCAACTACGAATGGGACGCCGCCGTCGCGGGTTCGCAGCGCGCCTGCGGCTCCTCGTTGCTCCCGCCGATTGCCTTGGCTCGTGTGCGCCCCGTCGCCGTCACGGTTTGATTGCGTGGTCCGCGATGCGCGAACGCGGGGGGCCTGACGAGGCCGATTCGCCCGATATTATCCGATGCCGCCTAAACTGATTTTCCCGCTCGTATCCCGCGAGCCCGCGATGCGCAAGCGGCGCTTCGCGGTCGCCCTGCTCGCCGTCCCCGGCTTCGTGCCCGCGGTCGCTCAGGCCCAGATCGCGGGCGCGGCTGCGGATCCGCAGCCGCTCGGAGCGTCGCCGTGGGATCTGCGTCTGGCACCCCAGCTCGAGGAACATTCGCTGCGTCCCGGCTCGAAGCCGGCAGGTTTCGTGCTAGCAGACCACACCAGCGGCACCACCGATCAGGACCTGGCCGCCAAGGGCTCGGCCGAGCTGCGGCGCGGTACCACCACCATCGTCAAGGCCGATGCGCTGCACTACGATCAGGACACCGACATGGCCGATGCCTATGGCAAGGTCACGGTTTCGGGCAACGGCTCGACCTTCTACGGTCCGGAAGCGCATCTGAAGGTCGAGGCGAACCAGGGCACGATGGCCACGCCGAAGTACCGCTTCACGTCCACCGGCGGCTCGGGCAGCGCGCAGCAGGCGGAGCTGCTCGACAGCGAGCGCTCGGTGCTAACCGATGCGACCTACTCGGCCTGTCAGTGCGCGAACCCGGCCTGGTACATCAAGGGCAGCCGCTTTGAGTTCGACACCGGTGCCGACAAGGGCGTGGCGCGCAACGGCACGCTGTTCTTCCAGGGTGTGCCGATCTTCGCGAGCCCCTGGATGACCTTCCCGCTGTCGGACGAGCGTCGCAGCGGTCTCCTGCCGCCGACCTTCTCGCTGAGCTCGACCAATGGTTTCGATCTGGCGGTGCCGTATTACTTCAACATCGCGCCGAACCGCGACCTGACGCTCACGCCGGAGCTCATCTCCAAGCGCGGCGCGTTTACGCGGGCCGAGTATCGCTACCTGTCGCCGACCTACTCGGGCGGCATCACGGGCGAATTCCTGCCCGACGACCGTCTCGCGCACAGCGACCGCTACGCGCTCTATATCCAGCATCAGCAGAGCTTCGGCAACGGTTTCGGCGGCTATGTCTACTACAACAAAGTTTCTGACCAAGCCTATCCTGGCGATCTCAGTTCGACCAACCAGTTCGCCAACGGCACGCAGACGTTGTACCAGCAGGAAGCCGGACTGACCTACAACAACGGTCCCTGGTCGATCCTCACGCGCTATCAGCATTGGCAGACGCTGCAGCCGTCGATCGCGCCTTACGGACGCGAGCCGCAGCTGAATGTGAAGTACGCGAAATACGACGTCGGCGGTTTCGACTTCGGTGCCGAGGCGGACTACACACGCTTTAAGATCACCACCTCGGACCAGCCGGAAGGCGATCGCGTGATGTTCAACCCGTACGTTTCGTACGGGGTCTACGGTCCAGGCTATTTCATCGTGCCGAAGGCTCAGCTGCACCTCGCCTCGTACGACCTGACCAGCACCACGGACGGCATCCCGAGCCAGCCACGCTTTACCTATTCGATCCCGACGCTGTCGTTCGACGCCGGGCTGGTATTCGATCGTTTGGTGCGCCTGTTCGGGCAGGACTTCATCCAGAAGCTGGAGCCGCGCCTCTACTACGTCTACGCGCCGTATCGCAACCAGCTCGACGCGCCGCTGTTCGACACGGCCGAATCGGATTTTGGGCTGGCCGAGATCTTCACCACCAACACCTTTGTCGGCAACGATCGGATCTCGGACGAGAACCGCCTAACCACCGCGCTCACCACGCGCTTCCTGGACGCGGCCACGGGCGACGAACGCGCGCGCTTCGTGATCGCGCAGCAGTACTACTTTACCAACCAGCGCGTCACGCTCGACCCGACTCAGGCGCCGACGCACGCGCGGCACTCGGACCTGATCGTCGGCGCCTCGCTCAAGCTCGGTGCCGGCTTCGCGTCGGAGACGGCGTTCCAGTACAACGCCGACAACAACCAGCTGGTGAAGTCGAGCATCGGTTTCGGCTACAGCCCGGGCGAGCGGCGCGTGCTCAATGTCGCCTACCGCTACACGCGGGCCAACGCCTCGACGCTGGTCAACGAGCCGATCAACCAGATCCTGGTCTCCGGCCAGTGGCCGCTGACCCAGCACCTCTACGTGGTCGGCCGTTTTAACTACGATCTGGCGGGCAAGCGTGTGGTCGACGGTCTACTCGGCTTCCAGTACGATGCCGACTGCTGGGCAGCGGGCGTCGGCGTGCAGCGTACCGCCAACGGCGTGAACCTTTCCGGCCAGCAGAGCTCGGCGACGCGCTTCATGGCGCAGCTGACCCTGAAGGGACTGTCGAACATCGACAACGGTCTGGTTGCCGCCTTCAAGGGCGGCGTCCCGGGCTATACGCTGCTGCCGCCGGCCCCGCCGCCGCAGGCCCGATTCAGCAACTATGACTAACTTTCGCCCCAACGCGGCGCCGGCCCAGCCAGCTTTCAATGGAGTCTTTGTGGCAATGAAGAAATCCCTTCGCTTCGCAGAAATCGTGTCGGGCCTCGCGGCTGTCATGTCGCTGCTGTCCGTCACGCCAGCGGCCGGGCAGGCGCTCGGTTCGAGCGGCGCGACGCTTGCCGACGAGGTCGTGGCGGTCGTCAACAACGGTGTGATCACCGCCCGCGAGCTCGACCAGCGGGTCGGCCTGATCTCGCGCCGGCTGCAGCAGCAGAAGGTGCCGGTGCCACCGCCCGACGAGCTGCGATCGCAGGTGCTCAACCAGATGGTGGTCGAGCGGATCCAGCTGCAGAAGGCCAAAGACGACGGGATCGAGGTCAGCGACGCTACCGTGCAGAGCACGCTGCAGCGCCTGGCGGCCGCCAACGGCCTGACGGTGGACCAGTACCGCGCCCAGCTCGAGGCGCTCCGCGTGCCCTGGAGCACCTTTTCCGGCGATGCTCGCAACGAGCTGATCCTGTCGCGCCTGCGCGAGAAGGAAGTTGACAGCAAGATCACCGTGACCGATGCCGAGGTGGCCAGCTACATCGCCAGCCAGCGCGGCCCGAACTCGGGTTCGCAGCAGGACGTGCGGCTCGAGCAGATCTTCGTGGCTGCGCCGCAGGACCAGATCGATGCCGCGCAGGAGAAGGCCGACGGTCTGCTCAAGCAGGCGCTCGCTTTCGGCACCGACTTCGAGAAGCTCGCCAAGAGCGCATCGGAGGCCAAGGAAGCCAAGACAGGCGGCGATCTTGGCTTCAAGGCACCGGGCTCGCTGCCGGACGACGTGGTGCAGGTGGTCTCGCAGCTGCGCCCGGGCCAGGTCAGCCCGACCCTGATCCGCGTGCCGGACGGCTTCGAGATCGTGCGCCTGGTCGACCGCCGCCCGGCCTCGGGCACCGCGGGCGCCTCGCCTAAGATCGTGCAGACGCACGTGCGCCACATCCTGCTGCGCGTGGGTGAGGGCAAGTCCGAATCGCAGCCGCGCCAGCAGCTGATCGACATCCGCAACCAGGTCGAGGCGGGCGGCGATTTCGCCAACTTCGCGCGCACCTATTCGCAGGACGGTTCGGCCTCGCAGGGCGGCGATCTCGGCTGGATCAGCCCGGGCGAGACGGTGCCGGAGTTCGAGCGCGCCATGAGACAGCTGCAGGACGGGCAGATCAGCCAGCCGGTGCGGACCGAATACGGCTACCACCTGATCCAGGTGTTGGGCCGCCGCGACGCGGAAGGCTCGGTGCAGAAGCAGATGGACATCGCGCGCCAGGCGATCGGCCAGCGCAAGGCTGAGCAGGCCTATGCCGACTGGCTGCGCGAACTGCGCGACTCGTCCTACGTGCAGATCAAGATCGGCCAGCAGCCGCAACCCTGAGGCCCTGCCATCATGCGAGCCACCCAGCCCCTGCGCATCGCGATCACGACCGGTGAGCCGGCCGGGATCGGCCCGGAGCTGAGCGCGCGTGCGCTGGCCGAGGTGGGCGAGCGCTCGCCAGACGCGCGCTTCGAGGTGTTGTGCGACGCGGCGCTGTTCGCCGAGCGCGCGGCGGCGGTTGGCGTGGATCCCGAGTGGCTATGCGCCGATGGCCGCGTGACGCTCGCGCACCGGCCGCTCGCGGCACCCGCGCTGGCGGGCCGGCTCGATGCCGCCAACAGCCGCTACGTGCTGGGCCTGCTCGATGCCGCGATCGACGGCGCGCTGGCGGGCGACTATGACGCGATCGTCACCGCGCCGCTGCAGAAGAGCACCATCAACGACGCCGGCGTGCCTTTCACTGGCCATACCGAATACTTGGCCGAACGCACCGCCACGCCGCGTGTGGTGATGATGCTGGCGGGTACCGGCGAGCGGCCCTTGCGCGTCGCGTTGGCCACCACGCACCTGCCGCTCAAGGACGTTTCGGCCGCGCTCTCGATCGAGGGGCTGGTCGAGACCCTGGCGATCATCGACGGCGACCTGCGCCGTCATTTCGGCCTCGCCGCGCCGCGCATCCTCGTCACCGGGCTCAATCCGCACGCGGGCGAGAACGGCTACCTGGGCCGTGAGGAAATCGACGTAATCTCGCCGGCGCTGGCGCTAGCCCAGCAGGCCGGCATCGACGCGCGCGGCCCCTATCCGGCCGACACGCTGTTCCAGCTGCGTTATCTCGAGCAGGCCGATTGTGTGCTCGCGATGTTCCATGACCAGGGCCTGCCGGTCCTCAAGTACGCGACCTTCGGCGAGGGCATCAACGTCACGCTCGGCCTGCCGATCGTGCGCACCTCGGGCGACCATGGCACGGCGCTCGACCTGGCCGGCTCGGGCCGCGCCGATTGCGGCAGCATGATCGCGGCGCTCGATACCGCCGTCGCGATGGCGCGCCACCGCCTCCAGGCTCGCGCGGACTGAATTCCCAGTCCGCCTTCTTTTTTCGTTTTTCGAGATTCGATGTCGAACAGCAGGCAGCACCAGGAACACTTTGCGCGCAAGCGCTTCGGGCAGAATTTTCTCGTCGATCTCGGCGTGATTGATTCGATCGTCAATGCGATTCGCCCCGAGCGCGGCGAGCGCATGGTTGAGATCGGGCCGGGCCTCGGCGCGCTGACGGGGCCCGTGATCGAGCGCCTGGCCACGCCCGAGGCACCGCTGCACGCGGTCGAGCTCGATCGCGACTTGATCGGCCGGCTCAAGCAGCGCTTCGGCGCGCTGCTCGAGCTGCACGCGGGCGACGCGCTCGCCTTCGATTTCGGCTCGCTGGCGCTGCCCAGCGACAAGCCCTCGCTGCGCATCATTGGCAACCTGCCCTACAACATCTCCAGCCCGCTGCTGTTCCACCTGATGGACTTCGCCGAGCGCGTGGTTGACCAGCACTTCATGCTGCAGAACGAGGTAGTCGAGCGGATGGTGGCCGAGCCGGGCAGCAAGGCCTTCAGCCGCCTGTCGGTGATGCTGCAGTACCGCTACGTGATGGACAAGCTGATCGATGTGCCGCCCGAATCGTTCCAGCCGCAGCCGAAGGTCGATTCGGCGATCGTGCGGCTGATTCCTTACGCGCCCCACGAGCTGGCCGCAGTCGATGTCGCGGTGCTCGGCGAGGTGGTCACGGCCGCCTGCTCGCAGCGCCGCAAGATGCTGCGCAACACGCTCGGCGCCTATCGCGACGCAGTCGATTTCGACGCGCTCGGCTTCGACCTGGCGCGCCGCGCCGAGGATGTCGGGGTCGACGAATACGTGGGCCTGGCCCAGGCAGTGTCGGCGGCGCGGTCGGCCGGCTGAGCCGCGCCGGCGGCGGGTACGAGCGAATGACATCTGTAAGCTGTTCGATTTGCGCCCGGCGAAAATTCGTCGTGTCTGGTAGATCCAGCCATTTTTAGAAGATTGTTCTTCACGGAGTCCCTCCATGCGAATGCTGCACACGATGCTGCGCGTCGGCGATCTCGACCGCTCGATCCAGTTCTATACCGAGCTGCTCGGGATGAAGCTACTGCGCCGCAACGACTACCCGGAAGGCAAGTTCACGCTCGCCTTCGTCGGTTACGAGGAAGAAAGCGCAGGCACGGTGATCGAGCTGACCCACAACTGGGATGCGCCCTCGTACGAGCTCGGCAACGGTTTCGGCCACCTCGCGATCGAGGTCGACGATGCCTACGCGGCCTGCGAGCGCATCAATGCCTATGGCGGCAAGGTCACGCGCGAGGCTGGCCCGATGAGATACGGCACCACCGTGATCGCCTTCGTCGAGGATCCGGACGGCTACAAGATCGAGTTCATCCAGCGCAAGACGCAGCACTGAGCCATCTGGCGGGCGCTTCGCGCCCGCTGCCGCCTGTCATGTAGAGACGGGCGCTCCGCTTTGTGCGGAGCGCCGTTTTTTTGTGTGCGCCCGGCAGGGCGCACCTACTTAGAGGTGAAAGTCCTCTACACGCCCGGCAAGGGGAAGTGTTAGCCAGAGGCAGGGGGTGTCGCGGGCGACTACGAATCCGCAGGAAGTCCGAGGCAAAGCGCTGGCCTGACGAACAGGAAGCGGATACGAGGCGATGCATTGGGGTGGGACAGCGCAAAAGGTCGAAGCCCGAAATTTGTACGGAACGATGCGGCGTATATCCGACAGGCATAAGCGTGAAGGTGGGTGCGCAATATCCGGGGAGATCTGCACGGCTGCCAAGTGCTACCGGCGTCGAGAGGCGTTGGGATGGCTGTGCAAAAGTCAGCCGAGGCCATAGTAAGGGCGGTATGCCCCGAAGGGCGGAACAGGAATGACCGCGATTAGGACGGTGGAGACTCGATGCGAGCCGAAGAAGCACAAGCCCGTGAGAGCGGGGCCATGAGGCAGGAGCCGGGGCGGAACCTTGGGGATGGCGCGCGTGGTGCTGAGGCTGGCTCGTCGGCTACCGGGCAAAGGAAAGCGGAGGAACCATCGCTGATGGAGGCGGTGGTTGATCGCAGCAACTTGTGGCTGGCGTATCAAGTCAAGCGGTGCGAGTGGTGGATATACCCAAGCCTGCGGGCGGGGTAAGGACACTGGGCATCCCGACGGTGCTGGACCGGCTGATTCAGCAGGCGCTGCACCAAGTACTCCAACCGATCCTCGAGCCTGGATTCTCCGAGTCGAGTTTAGGCCGCAGGGCAGCGCACTGACGTTGCCCGCGAATTTCGGATCCATTAACTGAGCGGAGATTATGCCACCCGTTGGTTCTGGGCGGCGTACCAGTCCCGCTCGAATTGCATCGGGCTGACGTAGCCCAACGTCGAGTGCAA
>JAYFRX010000117.1:0-7489 GCA_040946945.1 Burkholderia sp.
GCGCGGTCTCGCATTGCGCTTCGTTGCCGTACTGCTCCTGAAATTCTTTCATCGACAGACCGGCCTGAAACTGGATTCTGTTCATGGGCATGGCGCACGCTCCGTAAGCATCTGGCGAACGATACTTCGTTTCATGCCTGCTTCGGAGTCAAGTAACTAATCAGGTCTCTCGTTGCGCCAAAAATTGAGAGTAAACCCCAACACGCCGATGTTTTTTACAACCACTAACTTCCGCCCGCTCACCCCTGCCACACGGACCTCTTCGTGCGGAAGCCATGGGTCGATTTGCCGCTGATGCGGGTCTGAAGGATAATAGGCCTTCGTCGAACCGACGCGTGACAGACGCGTGAGACCCTCGTCATGAGCGAAAACACGCCTTCCGCACAGTCCTCCGGAGTTCGCCCGGACCTCAACCCGGCTGCCGATGCGGCCGATCCGAATCCCACCGCAGCACCGTCTCCCGAACCGCCGAAACCCTCGCCGTCGGCTTTTGCCGCGCAGGTGCCGGCCGCCCAGGATGTAGCCGTCGAACCGGCAATCGCACCGCCCGACCCGGCAGCGGCTGCTGCCGCCACGGCTGCCGCGGCGGCCGGGATACCGCCTTCGCCGGAACCCGACGCGGCAGGCGCCGCAACCGAGCCCGACGCTGCTTCGGGCCGGCCCGGCGCGCCGCCGCCCGGCTTCGGCACCGCGCCCAACTTCGAGACCGCGCCTCCGCCGCCCGCTTCGATGCCGCCGGCGGCATCGCCCGCCTACCTGAAGCAGAGCGATACGCCCTGGTCTGTGTTCGGCCGCATCATCGCGGCGCGCGCGCGGCGCCTGTTCGATCGCGCCGGCCAGCGCATCACGCAGCGCACGCTGCGCATCGGCGTGTCGGCGCGGATCTTCCACCCGGAGCCGGGCGCCAGCGGTCTGCGCGGTAAGACGCTGCAGTACTTGGAGGAATCGATCGCGCACTGGGTGATGTCGCGCGACGTGCTGGTGTTCATGATCCCGACGGTTGGCCACCAGGGCATGTTGCACCCGAGCAATATCCGCCTGCGTGACTACGCAAAGCACCTGGACGGGCTGCTGCTGCAGGGCGGCGCCGACGTCTCCCCTCAGACCTACGCGGCCTCAGACGCGCGCCCCGAATGGCCCGGCGATCGCGTGCGCGACATGTACGAGCTCGAGCTGCTGCACGAGTTCGTGGAGTCGGGCAAGCCGGTGCTCGGCGTCTGTCGCGGCTGCCAGCTGATCAATGTCGCGTTCGGCGGCTCGCTCTACCAGGACATCGCCACCGACGTGCCGACCGCGGGCGTGCACGTCAGCGAGCACTACGACCAGCATCGCCATGCGATCCGCTTCCCCGACAACTCGACGCTCGCCAACATGTTCCCGAGGCGCCGCGAGGCCCTCGTCAACTCGATCCACCACCAGGCGATCCGTGAGCTCGGTCGCGATCTAAATATCGAGGCGGTATCGGCCGAGGACGACATCATCGAGGGCATCCGCTATCGCCGCGCGCCCTTCGTGGTGGGCGTGCAGTGGCATCCGGAGTTCCATCGCGCGGGCGGCGCCGAGCTGCTCGACTGCACGCCGCTGCTCGATACCTTCCTGCGCGCCGCGCGCGAGACACGACTCTGAGCCAATCTCCGCGTCGCGTTTTCAGGCGAAAATTGCGCGTTTTCCCATCCCTCGGGGTCTCAGCTTGAACAAGCGGAGCAAGCTCGCCGGCATCGGCGAGGTGTCGTGGCTGGCGCGGCCGATCTGGCCAATGCGACCGACACGCAGCCAGCCGATGCCGTGGCGGAACCGGCCGCGCCAGAGTCCGCGCAGCCCCCCTGTGGCCGGCACGCGTCCCGACGTCACCACCCTGACACCCGACAACGGCCAGGGCGCGGCCGCCTCGTCCTCGCCGATTGGGAGAGGCGCAGGGCAATGTCGCCGAGCTGATGGGCATGCTGCGCGAGCATCTCCTGACGGAGATGCGCACCACCTATAACGGCAGCTACGGCGCAAGCTTGCTGTTCTACTCACCCACTTCACCCATCTATTAGGAGGTGGGGTGCTGTTCCAGGACACGCATTTTTGGCGCGTCGTCAAATCGTAGGAGCGGCCGCGCGCGGAAGATGGTCTACCAGAGCTTTGCCGACCAGACCGTGCAGCTCTCGGATCTCGAGTCGAGCCGCGCCCCGAGCTGGCCGCGCAGAAGTCCTTCCTGGAGCGCGTGATCGGGCATCCGGGGATCACCCCAAGCGCCTACAGACCGACCTCGACGTGGCGCGCCGCAGCGCAGCGAGATCGACGCACGGGGCAGCAGGCCGCGCAGGACCAGGCGCTGGAGGTCGAGCAACTTGCCTCGCGGCTACAGTTGCGCGATCTCGAGCGGCAAGTGCAGCAGCTCCAGCAGCAGAACGAACGCGGCCTTTCGCCGGACGCGAAATGATTGATGCGGACGCGCCCCCTGCTCGCATCTTCCCTAATAATTTCCTTGCTCAATAAGCCGCTTTCTTGTCCGATTTGTAATAAATTCGCAAGAATATTCCAAGAAACGTCGCGCTTTTCATCACTTCTCCGCATACCTTGGTGCAGTGAATTGCGCGACACCACGGTACAGTTATCGGCCCGATGGCCGGCCCCGGTGCGGTGATACCACACGCTGCGCAAGTCCCGCGCGAAAGCCAGATGAAATGTACCGAATCTGGTTGTTTAGACACGATTTTGCGATCAGGCGGCAAGCGGCAAGAGCGGCACCTGACGGGCTTCGAGGGGTGTCTTCAAGCCCAGTTTTTTGAGATGCCATTCGCAATTTTATCGATCCTTGAACGCGACGGAGGGCGCGCGTAGCGCGGCCGTAGACGCCGCCAGCGCCGCCGAATTCAAGCGCTGGTCCGTCCGGGCGCAAACGCGCTGTCGTCCTGGGCTTGCTGCGCGGCGAATCGATTGACCCGGTGTCTCGCGAAGTTGGCCTCACGATCGCCGAGCTCGAACAATGGCGCGAACTCGCCCTGGCAGGCATCGAAGCCGGTCTGAAGTCGCGCCAGACCGATCCGTTGGAAGTCAAGCTCAAGGAAGCCGTGCATCGCGTCGGCGAACTGACCATGGAGGTCGAAATGCTGCGCATGGAGCGCGAGCGGCAGGAGCGCCGCCCTTTGATCGTCCGGAACTCGTCGACATGAGCCACACGATCTCCGCGACAGGCAAACCCTTCGGATTGCAACGGGTATGCCAGGTGCTCAACTTGCCGCGCTCCACGATCTACGCCGAGCGCGCCAGGGCGCTCAACAAGGTCACCCCACTTGCCCCTGTCCGACGTGACCCGAAGCCCAAGGTGCCAGATCACGAGCGGCTCGCAGCCGTTCGCGCCGATCTGACTCGCACGCCGTTCGTCGGCGAAGGGGCGTGCAAGGTCTGGGCACGCTTGCGCATTCAGGACGACATCCGCGTGTCCCGCGCCCGTGTCTCGCGGCTGATCTGCGAAAACGGCCTGCTTTTGCCCCACCGGCGACCGCAGAAACCGCCCAACGCTCATGATGGTCGAATGACGACTGAGCGGCCTAACGAGATGTGGGGAACCGATGGCGCCAAGGTTCAAACCGTCGATGAGGGCCTGGTCTGGATCTTCGCTGCGGTTGATCATTGAGACGCGGCGTGTGTTGGCATCCACGTCACCAAAGTGGGCGACCGCTTTGCCGCACTGGAGCCAATCAGCCAAGGGGTGCGCGAGCAGTTCGGATCGGTCGACGCTGATGTCGGCCGCGGACTGTCCCTGCGAATGGATCACGGCTCGCAGTACAGGTCGGACGATTTCCGCGCCCCGCTCAAGTTCTGGGGGATTACGCCGAGCTACGCCTTCGTCGCTGAGCTGTAGACCAACGGCGTCGCCGAGCGTTTCAATCGGACCATGAAGGAGCAAGCCATCCACGGACGGCTGTTCAACAACGTTGAAGAAGTTCGTGCTGCCGCCGTCGCGTTCAAGGACCGATACAATCGCGAATGGCGTCTCGAAAAACTAGACTTCAAGACACCCCTCGAAGCCCGTCAGGCACCGCTCTTGCCACTTGCCGCCTGATCATCGCAAAATCGTGTCTAAACAACCCGATCCGGTACACGCTGAGACGGACCGGGCGTGCCAGGCAGATGACCGTATCGAGCCGTTCGACGGCATCGTTGCTCAGGCCTTGTGCCGGCCCCACGCAGAGATGGCTCATCGAGCACTGCGCGGCCTGGTGAGGGGCCCAGGAGGCGGAGGGACGGGGTGCAGCGGAGTGGGGGGGCAGCATGTGGTGCTCGCACAAGGAACCGTAACGGGGTTATTGTTTCACCGAGTTTTCCATGCGTTTAGCAGCAAAACGCCGCGTCGCAGTTACGTTACGGCAAGGCAATCAGGTTTCCGAATTGTCCGATTCAGAGGCGGCACCCGGCGGATGCGAGGCGGCGGTCGAGGGAATCAGCAGCACCGGCAGCGAGGCCTGCCGCAGGCATTGCTCGGCGATGCTGCCGAGCACCAGGCGCTTGAAGCCGCGGTGCCCGTGCGTGCCGAGCACCAGCAGGTCGGCCTGGTATTCCTTGGTTGCCTCGAGGATCAGCGAGGAGACGTCGGCCAGTGTGGTGGCCTCGCCGGTCAGCACGTCGCCCTGCACACCGGCGTCCTGCATGCGCTGCGCGAATTCTCGGGTCAGATTGCCGCCCTGCTCGATCAGTTGCGCGCGCAGCACGGAAGGATCGTAGCCGGGCACGTTGTAGTAGAGAGTCGCGTTCTCGACCGCGTAGAACGCGCGCAGCGTGGCGCATTCGGAGCGTGCGAGCGCGAGGGCGGAGTCGAATGCGTGACGCGAGGTTTCACTGCCGTCGACTGCAACGAAGATGCGCTGGTACATGATGGCTCCGTGGTGCGTTAAATGATGGACCGGT
Organism: Burkholderia sp.; assembly: GCA_040946945.1. GTDB lineage: Bacteria > Pseudomonadota > Gammaproteobacteria > Burkholderiales > Burkholderiaceae > Burkholderia. Next base: position 4,897 of record JAYFRX010000117.1, read on the forward strand.
CGAGGCCGGGCGGCGTGTGTGCCTTGCTGAATGAGAGCGTATACGAACAGGCCCCGTCTTGCAGTGCCGTGGATCAAACGCGAATCGGGGAGCGGACGGCCGGCACCGCATGACGCGGGGAGCGGCACGGCGAGGGGCATCGAGGCCGGCGCAGAGATTCCACGACCTTGACGAATCGCGAGCGCGGCGGCGCGCGCCGATCGGTGAAAACCCCGCTTTTAGGTGGCCCGAGGCGCCGAGGCGCATGACACGTGCATCTATTCACTATAGGCGGATTTTATTTCAACTAAAAGGCACCGTGACGACAGGGTACGACTCCTTTTCGAGACAGCGCGGCGGCACGTGCCGGCCGTGCGGCTCGGGCACAGCGGCCCCCCCTTAATGGACGGCAGTAAAGAAGAATACAAGGGACTTAAGACGACCTAATTAGTTACTTGACTCCGAAGCAGACATGAAATCAAGTATCGTTCGCCAGACGCTTACGGAGCGTGCGCCATGCCCATGAACAGAATCCAGTTTCAGGCCTGTCTGTCGATGAAAGAATTTCAGGAGCAGTACGGCAACGAAGCGCAATGCGAGGCCGCGCTGGTCGAGTCTCGCTGGCCAGATGGCTGGGTGTGCTCTCGATGCAAGGGCACGCGCTACGCCAGCGCCTACAACGGCCGGCGACTGTGGGAATGCCTGAGCCAGTCCTGCCGGTACCAATGCTCGGCGATCGTCGGAACGATATTCGAGAAGACGAAATTGCCGCTGACGACCTGGTTTCTGGCGATCTACCTGGTGACGCAGAGCAAGAACGCCATCAGCGGACTGGAGCTCAAACGCCAGTTGGGCGTGAGCTACAAGACGGTCTGGCTCATCAAGCACAAGTTGCTGGAGACCATGTGGCTGCGCGAAGAGCGACGCCGGCTCGACGAACGGGTCGAGGTCGACGACGCGTATCTGGGCGGGGAACGCTCCGGCGGTAAGGCTGGGCGTGGCGCGCCCGCGGCAAGACGCCGTTTGTAGCGGCCGTGCAGACCTCTGACGATGGCCGTCCTCTGTTCATGCGGCTCTCGCCCGTGCCGGGCTTTACCAAAGCGGCCCTTGAGGTCTGGGCGGCCAGCAGCCTGATGCCCACCGCGTGCGTCGTTTCCGATGGCCTGTGGTGTTTCGACGGCGTGACGCAAAAGGCTGCCAGTCATGAGCGCCATGTCACGGGCGGTGGCCGTCAGGCCGCGCAGCGCCCCGAGTTTTGCTGGGTCAACACGATGCTCGGCAACCTGAAAACGGCCCTCAAGGGCACGTACCACGCTATCGATCATGCCAAATATGCCCATCGCTATCTCGCTGAATTCGCCTACCGTTTCAACCGCCGTTTCGATTTGCCCACGATGGCGCCGCTCCTGCTTCGGGCCGCTGTTACGACAAAACCTCATCCTCGCCGTGTGTTGATGGTCTCGGAGTCAAGTAACTAATTAGGTAAGACGAATGGCACTTGCTTTGGCTGCTGCGGATGACCATGTAGCTCAAGGTGTGGGTGTGCTGCGGTGTGGGACGTTTTGAGCCATGGGTAAGGTTTGGGTCGTCGCTTTCGCATTCGCGGCTCGATGCGACCAGACCGATGCCCGACCTTGGACTGAGCGATCAGCGCGAACCAACGGCTCGAATGAGTGGTCGCGTTCAGACCGCGCGTCACCCACTCGGTCCACAGTTGCAGGGCGTGCTTGAAGCTCAGGACACGCGGGTCGACGCCGGCATTGTCGGCGGCCTGCGCCATCAGGAGTCGGATCCGGCTGTAGACGAGCAGATGGACCCAGGTTCTTTCTCATTCATCTGCGGGCTCTGACAATGAAGGGCTTCCGTGCCGATGGTAGTCTTGACATCGGTGATTTGCGACCCGCTCTGCTCGAAGCGCACATCGACACCGGAAGCCATGAGCGTGACGATCAGGAAGTAGTTGCAGTAGAGGGCATCGGCGAGCATCACGTCGTTCGCGCTGAACGCTGCGGCAAGCTGGCGAAACAATCCCAGTTGTTCGCTATTGCCTTTGCTGCTGTCGGGCCCCAGTGCTGCGTCGAGCACGGCACCGGTGGCCAGGCAAATCACTGCGACCAAGTCGCGCCAGCGGAAAACCTACGCCGGGCGCCTGAGTGTCGGGCTGAGGAAAACACGCCTGATTCTCTTCGGTATCGGGCATCGAGATGCCGGCACCGTCGACCAGCTTGACCGAGCGCTCGCGCCAACGCCATGGCGGGCGCGCCAGCGCGCTTAGGTGGCGGCCCGTCCTGGCGTGTCAGCCCACTAACCATCGCCAAGGGCAAACGCTGGCGGACTCGGCAATAGCCCCCGTGCGAACGCTCATCGGACTCAGGCCGTCGGCGACGCGCTGCGCGGCCCAACCGTTGACCGCCTTCTGGCACGAACTATCGGCTTCCAGGGCCTGACGCATGACCATCGACAGCGTCACCGTCGGCGGATAGATCGGCTCGCGATGCTCGGGCAGCAGCGCTTCGGTTGGCTCAAGTCACTCGGGCTGTGCAACACATTGAACAATTCCACCGCCGCCGTCGACTTCGCACAACGTTCAATGCTGGTTCGATGTTGCTGCTGC
>JAYFRX010000118.1:0-7407 GCA_040946945.1 Burkholderia sp.
CTTTGCCCTGACGGTCTTGCCCGTGCAGGTGAAACGAGTGCTTGCCCAGATCAATGCCAACCAGCGTTACGTTCTGCATGATGGTCCTCCAAAAAGAAAACACCCTACCGCGTTACCCGCATGTAGGATGGGCGTGACCATCTCATTAAACCCGCCCTCGAGAGGGTGGATTTCGGAGGGGCGAGGCCCGGTGCTGCGTCAGTCGATACGCTCTCGCTCAGTGCTGCGAGCGGGTCTCGACTTGCTGCATCGGCGTCGGATCGACCGGCGGCAGGGCCTTGCGCTCACGCGGGGCACGCGCCTGCGTCACGATCCGGGCGGCGGCTTCCTGGGCGGCGCCGCGGAGCTTGTCGCCATCCGTGTTCACCCAAATAAGACCGGCGGCATCGAGTGCGGCTTCGATGTTGGCCCCGGCCGGGGCGGTGGCCAGTGCCTGCGGTACCGAGACCGGCTTGGCCTGCTCGGACTCGACTGCCGCTTGCGGCTCGGCGGTCACAGCCGGAGTCGGCGCGACTTCGGCCGAGGCCGGTTCGCTCGCCACCGGAGCCGATTCGACGGCCGGCGGTGTGTCGGCCGGAGCCGGCGTGGCGATCACGACCGGTTCGGCTGCCGAGGCTACGTTGGCCACGGGCTCGATCGCCGGAGCGACGGCTTCGGGCGTGGCGGCCGGTGCCGGTGCCGTTTCGGCGGCCGCTGCCGGGGCTTCCGGCGCCGTTTCCGCTGCGCTCGGGGTGCCGGCGGCTTGCGTCGACGCCTCGGCATGCGTGGCGGCGCTCACCGTGGCGACAGCCGCCACGGCCGGGGCATCGGCGTCATGGTCGGCCGTTGTGGCGGCCTCATGATCGGCACCTTCCGTACCTTCCACGCCTTCCGGCGTGGTACCGGCCGCGCCTTCCTCACGATCGCGACGGCCACCACGACGACCGCGACGGCGACGGCGGCGTTCCTCGCTGTCACGCGTGCCGGCTTCCGCGTCGATGCCGGGCTGCTCGGTACCCGGTGCCAGCAGCTCGGCGTCCTCGGCCGTTTCGGCATGGTTGACGGTTTCCAGCGTGGCGGCGTGGGGCACGGCGGCCTTGAGGCGTTCACCGCGTTCGCCACGTTCGCGAGGTTCCTGGCGCAGGGTTTCCGTCGCGCCTTCGGCCGTCACGGCGCGCTCGCGCGGCTCGCGACCTTCGCGCCGCGATTCACGCGTTTCCTTGTCTTCGCACTGGCCATGCGGCTGCTTCGGCTGGCGACCGCGGCGATTGCCGTTGTTGCGGTTGCGATCGCCGCCGCGCTCACCGCGCTCGGACTTCTCGCCGCGGGCCGGACGTGACGTCGAGGCCGCTTCCTTGACCGGTTCCGGCACCGGAACCGGCGCGGCCGGGGCACCCCCGAACAGGCGTTTGAGCCAGCCGAACAGGCCGCCGATGGCGGGAGCCGCCGCTACCGGAGCCGGCGCAGCGACCGGTGCCGGTGCCGCCTCGCGCTGCGGTGCCGCGCTCGTCGGTGCCGGGCTGGCCGGCGTGATGCCCTTGACGGCTGCTTCCTGCTTCGGCTTCGTGTCGGCGGCGCGCTTGCTGTAACCGGTTTCCGATTCGAGCTCGCGGGCGGCTTCCTCTGCCATCTTCCAGGAGGAGCGCTGATCGTCGAGGCGAGCGTCGTCGTGACGCAGGCGTTCGAGCTTGTAATGCGGCGTATCGAGGTGCTTGTTCGGGATCAGCACGATGCCGACCTTGAAGCGCGACTCGATCTTGTTGATTTCCTGGCGCTTTTCGTTCAGCAAGAAAGCAGTGACCTCGACCGGCACCTGGCAATGGATCGCCGCGGTGTTCTCCTTCATCGCCTCTTCTTGGATGATCCGCAGTACCTGTAGCGCCGAGGATTCCGTATCGCGGATGTGGCCGGTGCCGTTGCAGCGCGGACAGGTGACGTGGCTGCCTTCCGAGAGGGCCGGGCGCAGGCGCTGGCGCGACAGTTCCATCAGGCCGAAGCGCGAGATCTTGCCCATCTGCACGCGGGCGCGGTCATGCTTGAGCGCGTCCTTCAGGCGCTGCTCGACCTCGCGCTGGCTCTTGGCCGATTCCATGTCGATAAAATCGATCACGATCAGGCCGCCCAGGTCGCGCAGGCGCAACTGGCGCGCCACTTCGTCGGCGGCTTCCAGGTTGGTGCGGGTGGCGGTTTCCTCGATGTCAGCACCCTTGGTGGCACGCGCCGAGTTCACGTCGATCGCGACCAGCGCCTCGGTGTGGTCGATCACGATCGCGCCGCCCGAGGGCAACGGCACCGTGCGCGAGTAGGCCGTCTCGATCTGGTGCTCGATCTGGAAACGCGAGAACAGGGGGACGTCGTCGTGATAGCGCTTCACCTTGCCGACGTTGTCGGGCATCACGATGTCCATGAAGACCCGCGCCTGATCGTAGATCTCCGTGGTGTCGATCAAGATTTCGCCGATACCGGGCTGGAAATAGTCCCGGATCGCGCGGATCACCAGGCTCGATTCCAGGTAGATCAGCATCGGCTGGCCGTTGTGGCCGCTCTTCGAGGCGGCCTCGATAGCGAGCCAGAGCTGCAGCAAGTAGTTCAGGTCCCACTGCAGTTCCTCGGAACTGCGGCCGATGCCCGCGGTGCGGGCGATCATGCTCATGCCTTCCGGGATCTCGAGCTGTGCCATGGTTTCGCGCAGTTCCTGACGCTCGTCACCCTCGATGCGGCGCGACACGCCGCCGCCGCGCGGGTTGTTCGGCATCAGCACCAGGTAGCGGCCGGCCAACGAGATGCAGGTGGTCAGGGCCGCGCCCTTGTTGCCGCGCTCTTCCTTCTCGACCTGGACGATCAGCTCCTGGCCCTCGCGCAGCGCATCCTGGATGGACGCGGAGCGCATGTCGACGCCGTCGCGGAAGTACTGGCGGGCTACTTCCTTGAAGGGCAGGAAGCCGTGGCGGTCTTGGCCGTAGTTGACGAAGCAGGCTCCGAGCGAAGGCTCGATGCGGGTGACCACGCCCTTGTAGATATTGCCTTTGCGCTGTTCGCGGCCGGCGGTTTCGATATCGATGTCGATGAGCTTCTGCCCATCGACGATAGCGACACGCAGTTCTTCCTGCTGTGTCGCATTGAACAGCATGCGTTTCATTGAGGGACTCCAGGCGGCCCTACCGGCGGCGCGTTGCGTTTGTCATGCGGAACGCGGACGAAGGGTAGGCCGCGCCTTGTTGTGTTGTCACAAGCACGCTGGAGCGGGAAGGCTGGCGGGAGAATTGCCTAAAAAGGTGCGGACCGATACGACCGGCCGGCTGCCATGGGCACCTGCGAACGCGGCTTCAAAGCACGGATGGTTCACTCCGCGCGCCATGCGGCGCGCTAAGCCTGTTACCGGGCAATGCCGCAGCGCGCGGCGCAGGATGCGCGCGACGTTGCTGGGTGGCATGTGCTGCGGCTTGGCCGCAGCGGGGAGTATCGAATCCAGCCCGACTTTCCCGCCTGGGGTGTTCTACCTTGGTTTGACGTCGCCTCCGGTTCCGCGCGTTCCGCGAAACCGTGTCAGGCGCACGCCAACACATTCGCAACCAACAGCGCGGGCGGCACACCTCGTGCCATACCGCCACTGCCAATTGAATTCTTTTTGTCCAACTTTCCGTTACCGCGGCATGCCGCCGACCGAATCCGCCTGTGGGCGCGACCCTTGCCGGCGCGAGTGCCGTGCGTGCAACTTGCTGCCTCCTTTGTTCAGGGGTGAGCAGCAGCCCCCGGCGCAAGTAGAATGGCGATTTGCGCTTGCGCCTCATGCGATCCGCCCGAACCTGGCCGATCCGGCCGCCCGCAGCGGAATGCTGCGCAAAATTATATTCAGTATGAATGAGTTAGGCAAAATTTCTCAGAAAACGGTCGCAAGCGGTCAGGTTTCCATGGTTGAGGTCGGCGAAGAATCTGCCGGCCAACGCATCGACAATTTCCTCCTGCGCGTCTGCAAGGGCGTGCCAAAAAGTTACATCTATCGCATCCTGCGCAGCGGCGAAGTCCGCGTGAACAAGGGCCGGATCGATGCTCAGTACCGGCTCGCCTACGGCGACGTGGTACGCATCCCGCCGATCCGGATCGCCGCCGCGGATCCGTCGCGCGAGTCCGCGCCGGTGCCTGCCGCCGAATTCGAGATGGTGTTCGAGGACGAGGCAATGCTGGTCATCAACAAGCCGGCCGGCGTTGCCGTGCATGGCGGCAGCGGGGTCTCGTTCGGCGTTATCGAGCAGTTGCGCGAGGCCCGGCCCGAGGCGCGCTTCCTCGAGTTGGTACACCGTCTCGACCGCGAGACCTCTGGCATCCTGATGATCGCCAAAAAGCGTTCTGCCCTGGTCGGGCTGCACGAGCAGATCCGCGACAACCGCATGGACAAGCGCTACTACGCCGCCGTGTATGGCGAGTGGGCCTCTGACTGGGGCCGCCGGTGCGCCGTCAAGGTGCCGCTGTTCAAGTATTCGACCCCGGACGGCGAGCGCCGCGTGCGGGTCCAGGACGACGGGCTGCCCTCGCATACCGTCTTCAACCTGATCGATCGCTGGACCGACTACACGTTTCTCGAGGCGGAACTCAAAACGGGTCGGACCCACCAGATACGCGTACACTCGGCGCATCTCGGGCTGCCGATCGTTGGCGACGCGAAGTACGGCGATTTCCCCCTGAACAAGGCGCTGGCCCGCGCGAACGCGCGCCCGTCGCTGAAACGGATGTTCCTGCACGCGTATCGCCTAAAACTCGCGCATCCGCTGTCGGGCGAGACGCTGCAGTTCGACGCGCCGCTGCCCGACGAATGCCGGCGCTTCCTCGATCAACTTAACGAACTGCGCGCGTCCGGCGCGTGAACCGCATGGCCCGACAGCAATTTGACCTGATCGTTTTCGACTGGGACGGCACGTTGATAGATTCGACCGCACACATCGCGCGCAGCATCCAGGGGGCCTGCCGCGACCTCGGCCTCCCCACGCCCTCCGACGAAGCCTCGCGCTACGTGATTGGCGTGGGCCTGCCCGACGCGCTGGCGATCGCCGCGCCCTCGCTCGATCCTTCCGACTACGCGAAGCTCACCGAGCGCTACCGCTTCCACTTCCACTACCTGGTGAAGGACCAGCTGGTCGAGCTGTTCGCCGGCGTGCGCGAGATGCTCGAGGAACTGCGCGCCACCGGCTACCTGCTGGCGGTGGCCACCGGCAAGGGGCGCGTCGGCCTCAATCGCGCGCTCGACGAAACCAAGCTGACGCGCTTTTTCGACGGCACGCGCTGCGCCGACGAAACCTTTTCCAAGCCGCATCCGGCCATGCTCCACGAACTAAGTCGGGAACTGGGGCAAGATCTGGCGCGCACCGTGATGATCGGCGATACCACCCACGACCTGCAGATGGCGGCCAGCGCCGGCGCAGCCGGCGTCGGCGTGGCCTACGGCGCGCATTCGCCCGAATCGCTGGCCACGCTGGAGCCGCGCCACATCGCCGCCGACGCGGAGGCACTGGCCGGCTGGCTGCGCGAGCACGCATGAGCGAGCCGGTGTTCGTTTGCGCCGCCGAGCCGCTGGTTGACGGCGGTGCCGGCATCCGCCGCGCCGTGACGCTGCGCAGCGAGGAGGTGGGGTGTTCTTCGTGCTCTACGACGGCCGTGCTTACGGCTACCTGAACCGTTGCATGTGCCGATGGAACTGGACTGGAACGAGGGCCAGTTCTTCGAATCCTCCGGCCTCTATCTGATGTGCGCGACGCACGGCGCGATCTACGCGCCCGGCACCGGCAAGTGCGTCGGCGGCCCATGTCGCGGCGCGCGCCTGCGTGCCGTCAAGGTGGAGAAGCGGGACATGCCGGACGGCCGCGCCGTCTACTGGCCCCAATGCGGACCTGATTCCGCAGGTGGCCTGATCCGTTTCTCCCTCCCTCATCACTGGCCTTCGCATGTCCGACCAACCGACCTCTCCAGATTCAACCTGTGTCGAGCGCGAGTCAAACTCGCCGGCCGCCCCGCAAGCTGGCCGCGAACCCAACTGGGAGCGCGCCGCTGGCGGATCGCCTTCCGTTTCCTGTGGCTGATCGTGTTCGTGTTGCTGGTGTTGGCAATCTTCGATTTCTCCGGCGACAGCAAACTCCCGAGTAGCCGCCACACGGCACTGGTGACGCTCGACGGCGAGATCGCGGCGGTACCAATGCCAATGCCGAGGACATCAACTCCGCGCTCGACGATGCCTTCGAGGATTCCTGCACGGTGGGCGTGGTGCGGCGCATCAACAGCCCGGTGCAGGCCGGCATCGTCTACGACGAGATCCGCCGGCTGCGCAAGAAATACCCGTCCAAGCCGCTCTATGTGGTGGTCAGCGACATGTGCGCCTCGGGCGGTTACTACATCGCCTCGGCGGCCGACAAGATCTACGTGAACCAGGCCAGCGTCGTCGGTTCGATCAGCGTGCTGATGGACGGTTTCGGCTTCACCGGGCTGATGGACAAGCTCGGCGTCCAGCACCGGCGGCTGCACCCCTCGGGCGAGCACAAGGGGCGAGTTTCAAGGTCGAAGTGCAACAGAAGCGCGTAGAGCCCGGAGGGCATCCCCCAAGGCAACGATTTCATGATGATGCTGACGAACATCGAACAATTCGGGCATGAACACTTCGGCCGGGCACTTCCAGCCCAAGCTTTTGCGCGGGCGGGTGTTCATTTTTCAGGCGATGTCGTCGAGTTCGGCTTGAGAGAACACGGCCAGGTCTGTGCCCTTGGGCATGTACTGGTGGGCTGTACTGTGGCGCAACAGCCCGTTGGTGTTCTCGTTACGCCCGCGCTGCTACGGGCTATGCGGGTCGGCAAAGTAGATCTTGATGCCCATCGCTTCGGAGAGCTGCTCGTGCTTCGCCATTTCTCGCGCACCTAGATCATAGGTCATGGAAGGCCGGCGCTGGACATCGATGCGGTTCAGGATCGTACTGAACGAGGTGACAGCCGCCTCAGCCGTAGCGTTCTCCATTTTTTGGCGGTGTCCCATTCGTAGTTGAAGGTTGGGGCGGCAGGGTTTCGTAGGTTAGGCGGGCTTCAAGTCATGGTCAACGCGTTTATCGGTCGGACGATGCAAGGCAACGGCGAGCATCCAGAGGTCCGTCGGCACCGCCGAGCTTACGGAATCGCTTCTTAGCTTCCAGGAAGCCAGTGGCCGCCCATCGCCATGTCGACATCGCGATAGCGGTTGACCCGGCCGCTGACGCGGCGCACCGCGCCGTTCGGATTCTCGATCAGGTTCGTCGTCGCCAGGCTGCGGATCAGCCGCGGCGTCAGGTTCAGGCGGTTGACCGTGAACGTTTCCTCAAGCCCCTCAAGCAGCGAGGCCGCCGCGTCCGGATGGTCGGTCTTCAACCATGCCGCCTGGGCCTTCAGCCGAGCGAGGCCGTCGTCGGCCGGCAGCTTG
>JAYFRX010000119.1:0-7379 GCA_040946945.1 Burkholderia sp.
GTGCGCTGGCGAACAAACTGGCGCGAACGGCATGGGCGCTGGCCACGCGCAATACCGTATTTGATGCAGGATCGAGCGCCATGCCTACCTGAGCGCTTGCCCCATAACGATTGACCGAAGTCCCCCAACCTGGTTTTGCGATCGCTGAAATTGGATGACGTGAACGGCACACCGGCCTGACGGAAAACCTGTCCATAAAATTGGCCTTCAAGGCCGCGGGCTTTTTCAGGACCGTCAGGCGCGAGTCTCATCGTGGCGCGGGGAGCCAATCCCCACAATGACGCCGGATAGATTTAGGCAAGCCAACCACATCATCAAAGATCAGTGTTGCAAAAACGGGGGTGACCATAGATTTCATGCATCCGTCCCTCGATGATAGACGTCGACGTTGTTCGCCTTGCAGGTCTCAATCAGCAAGTACAGATTCAGGCTGGCCTTCGCACTCCGGCCACTGGTTGCCGAGATATCCCAGCGCCTGTCCCAGCTTGCGCCGGGCAGCGTGGTTTCGAAATGCTCGTCCAGCAACGCTTTGATCTTGCCCAGCGCCATGCGGCTATAGCGGTAACGCAGTCGCTGGCAGCGCGTCGGCGCATGGCGTGCCCGCTCTTCAGCCGCATACCGCTTGGCCGATCAGATGCAGGAACTGCGTGGCCGGCTGGCGCGGCCCACGCGACTCTTTGGGCAGCGCCTTTTCAGCTTCCACAAAGTACCGCCTCGCATGCGTCCAGCAGCCGAGGTGGATCCGCTTGTTCTGCTTCGCGATCAGATCGCCGCCGTCGCTCATCAGCGCCGAGCCCTCGCCATGAACTTCGAAAGCATGATCCACGCCAGCGCCGCTTCCGTGAACCGCCCCCCTTCGAGATGATCCGCGGTGGCACCGGCGCAACCTTTAGAGGCCAGTTCAAAAATACTGCTCCGTACGCCTGAAGATGTTCCTGCAGAACGATGGGGCGCGGTGTCCCCAAAATAGTTGAGGGTTGAATGCGGGGGTTCCCTCAGGAATCCGAGAGAATCGGGTTTCCAAGACCAAGCTCCAGAACAGGAGAACCGCCGAGATGAAGCCTACCAAGAAACCCGGGCGTCGTGCCAAGCTGCCGCTGACGGTCGTCAGCAAACAGGAGCACGAGGCCCTGCGTGCCAGCTTTGCCGAGCACGAACAGTTGTGGCTTCCGATGCGCGATCTGATCCAGAACACGCGCATCAGTGTTGGGCAGGCCCCCGCGAAAACCGGACACTGGGTAACGCTTAAACTTTGAGGTAGTCTTCTGCCTATGTTTAAGCCTACAACTAACAACATGGAACCCGTTGAGGTTCTGACCCAGCCGGAGCAGGGCCGACGCCGCTCGGTCTAAGAAAAACTGGCGATTGTGCGTGAAACCTTCGAACCCGGAGCTACCGTTTCTGGGGTAGCCCGTCCTCATTAGGTGAATGCGAACCAGGTGTTCGCGTGGCGCAAGCCGTATCAGGACGGCAGCCTGTCGGCGGTAAGTGCCGGTGAGCAGGTAGTGCCGGCATCGGACCTAGCCGAAGCCATGAAGCAGATTCGTGAACTGCAGCGACTGCTGGGCAAAAAGACAATGGAAGTGGAAATCCTCTGCGAAGCAGTGGAGTATGGTCGGGCAAAAAAATTGATTGCGCGCTCGCCATTGCTGCCGGGGGACGACCGATGAAGACGGTCTGTGAAGTCCTGGGCGTGTCGCGCTCGAATCTCGCAGTCAAAACAGGGCGACAGTCCGATTGGGTCGACCGGCGCAAGACACCGACCATGGATGACAAACCGCCTGTTGCAGAGCTTCAGGAACTGGTTGCCGACCTGCCCACATACGGCTGGCTACCGGCGTCCATGGGCGCTGCTCAGATGCCGTTGCGACGCGCTGGGCCGTCCACGTGTTAATGCAAAGCGGGTTTATCGCGTCATGCGCGCCCACAACCTGCTACTTGAACGGCGTCCTCGCCTACCCCGTCCTCGCGGCGACACGACGGCAAGGTCGCGGTGGGCAGGAGCAATGCCCGCTGGTGTTCGGACGGCTTTGAATTCGGTTGCGATGACGGCGCGCCGTTGCGCGTCATCTTTGCGCTGGACTGCTGCGACCGGGAAGCCATAAGCTGGGCGGCGACGACGGGTGGTTACACCGGGGACATGGTGTGCGATGTGATGCTTCAGGCGGTGGAGAACCGTTTCAATGGCGCGCTTAAGGCTGACAGCGAAATCGAGTGGCTCAACGATAACGGTTTCTGCTACATTGCCGAGGAAACGCTGACGTTCTCTCGGAAAATCGGTTTGATGCCCATCACGACCCCTGTCAGCAGTCCTGCAGAGCAACGGGATGGCAGAAAGTTTCGTCAAAACGATAAAGCGAGACTACGTTTGGCGGATGCCCAAGCCTGACGTCAGAACCGCACTGCAAAACTTGGCCATCGCGCTTGACCACTACAACGAGTCGCATCCGCACAGCGCCTTGAAAGACTGCTCGCCAAGCGAATTCCGCCAGCGCGCAATTTCACCAACCGAAGCGTGACCGCGTGTCCGGCCATGCAGGGGCAAGTCCAAGGGCGCAGCCGAATTTGAAGAATGCATTCGCGAATGCCAGCTCAACGATCGAAGCGTATGCGAAGACGACGGAAGTTGTGGAGCCACGAGTGAGTCCGTTCAACGACCCAACGGAATTTGCCCAGACCACTGCCATGTTCAGTGCGGCGCCTTGCGATCACCGGTTTGATGCCGCGTTCGCGCAATCGTTGACGATGCGGATCGGAATCGTAACCACGATCGGCATAGATGACCTTGGGTCTCTGAAGGGGTCGGCCGCGCGCGCCGCGGATCGGGGGAATCGCGTCGACGAGCGGCGGCAACTGGGTGACGTCGTTGCGGTTCGCGCCGGTCAGGATGGCGCTGATGGGAACGCCATTGGCATCTACGAGGATGGGGTGCTTGGAACCGGGTCGCGCGCGATCCGTGGGGTTCGGGCCAGTTTTTCGCCCGCCCCAACAGTTCGTACCGACGAGGAATCGACGGCAGCGTATGAAAGATCGATCTGCCCGGCCTCGCGCAATTTGTCGAGCAGCGGTTCGTGCAGTCGATCCCATACTCCTGCTTTGCGCCAGTCGTTCAGTCGTCGCCAGCAGGTCGCGCCGGAGCCAAAGCCCAATACGGTTGGCAGATGGTTCCATCGCAGACCGGTTTTCAACACGAACAGGATGCCATTCAACGCGGCCCGATCGGATACGCGTGGGCGACCAGGATGCTCTTTGCGCCGGGGCTTGGGCGGCGGCAGTAACGGTTCGCTCAGTGTCCACAATTCGTCATCAATGATTGGCGCTTCCATCCCTTGGGTTCCGTTGTTCAGACATCCAAAGTTAACAGCTTGCCGAGAAAGTAAACAGCCCCTCATTGGTTTTTGAACTGGCCTCTAAGCGACCCACGCACGACGCCCCGATCGAAGTGGGGCGTCGTGCCGTTTGAGGAATGCAGGTGGGGGGCGCGGCGGTACTTGCCTCAGATCGAGGACGGGGCCGAGGGTTCGAGCCGAATCACGCGCTCGGTGCGTGCGCCATAGGTGCGGCCCGCGTCGACGATGCCGGCCTGGCTGACCTGCCAGCCCAGCCGCGTCTCGACGGCCGGCTGCGAACCACCGTGACGGCTCGCGAAACCAGCCAGGCCTTCGTCGGGCGTGCTCACGCTGTCGTCGAGCGAGGCGTTCGAATAGATCACGTTATCGCGCCAGTGCGGCGCGTCGCGGTGGGCGTCGAAGCTCTTGCCATCGACGTCGACGCAGCTGTCGGAGGCACCCATGTTGGCGTTGTCGAGCGTCGCGATCCGGCTTGCCGCCCGCCGCACCGGATCGCCGTGCTCGAGCAGCGCATAACGCGCGCGGTCGATTGGCGGCAAGCCGGTCGGCATCTTCGAGGCGATTCGCTCGGGCGTCAGCCTGCGTTCGGCCGCCGCCGACTTGCCACCTGCTTTGGTTTCCGAATGATTTCCTGGCTGTTCCATCGTCTCCTCCTGGTCAAAACACCGAGCGAACGCCAGGCACGAAGCCTGGCGCTCGCCAAGTGAACCGCCTGACGCACGAGAACGCGGCCAGTCTAGAACTGGCCTGATTCGTTACTTGACTCCGAAGCAGGCATGAAATCAAGTATCGTTCGCCAGATGCTTACGAAGCGTGCGCCATGCCCATGAACAGAATCCAGTTTCAGGCCGGTCTGTCGATGAAAGAATTTCAGGAGCAGTACGGCAACGAAGCGCAATGCGAGGCCGCGCTGGTCGAGTCTCGCTGGCCCGATGGCTGGGTGTGCCCTCGATGCAAGGGCACGCGCTACGCCAGCGCCTACAACGGCCGGCGACTGTGGGAATGCCTGAGCCAGTCCTGCCGGTACCAATGCTCGTTGATCGTCGGAACGATATTCGAGAAGACGAAATTGCCGCTGACGACCTGGTTTCTGGCGATCTACCTGGTGACGCAGAGCAAGAACGCCATCAGCGGACTGGAGCTCAAACGCCAGTTGGGCGTGAGCTACAAGACGGTCTGGCTCATCAAGCACAAGTTGCTGGAGACCATGTGGCTGCGCGAAGAGCGACGCCGGCTCGACGAACGGGTCGAGGTCGACGAGGCGTATCTGGGCGGGGAACGCTCCGGCGGTAAGGCTGGGCGTGGCGCGCCCGGCAAGACGCCGTTTGTGGCGGCCGTGCAGACCTCTGACGATGGCCGCCCTCTGTTCATACGGCTCTCGCCCGTGCCGGGCTTTACCAAAGCGGCCCTTGAGGTCTGGGCAGCCAGCAGCCTGATGCCCACCGCGTGCGTCATTTCCGATGGCCTGTGGTGTTTCGACGGCGTGACGCAAAAGGCTGCCAGTCATGAACGCCATGTCACGGGCGGTGGCCGTCAGGCCGCGCAGCGCCCCCCGAGTTCCGCTGGGTCAACACGATGCTCGGCAACCTGAAAACGGCCCTCAAAGGCACGTACCACGCTATCGATCACGCCAAATATGCCCATCGCTATCTCGCTGAATTCGCCGACTGTTTCAACCGCCATTTCGATTTGCCCGAGATGGCGCCGCGCCTGCTTCGGGCCGCCGTTACGACAAAACCTCATCCGCGCCGTGTGTTGATCGTCTCGGAGTAAAGTAACTAATCAGGTGAACTGGTAATTGATCGATAGATCGAACGTGGCGTTTGCCGAGCTCTGCGTGATGAGACTGTGGCGTGCGCCTGCCAACCAACTTCTGGATCGCGCCGTCCGCGGTCATAAATCAGTGCTTGCGGAAATACCAGACCATCGTGATGCCGCCGCCGTAACATCTCAGGCCTGTCTTGGCAGAATACTCCGGAATGCCTGAGCGCGCGGAAGCGGCCGGGTTCACGCTGAACCAGCTGTTCATATAGCGCGAATCGGCGAAGGTCACGTTCGGCTCCGCGAACCAGAAGAAGTGCTCGGGGCTGCCCGGCAAGGGCATGTGTAGGCGGTGAAGTCGGCCACCCAGCCGTTTTGGCACCGCTGGTGCTGCACATCGGCCGCGCAGCACCAGCGGGAAGTGCTTGGAGAACACGTAGTCGTGCCGACAGCTTGATCTTCGCCGACGGGTTGATGTTGTCGAGGCCGTGCAGGTGGCCGAGAGCGCCGCCCGAGGTCGTAGCCCCGACCGACAGCATGGCGCGCCAGTTCTGGCCGCGCAGGAAGTTCACGCCGAGCCCCTCGCCCGGTCGACAGGAAGAACAGGTCGCCGGTAGCGGATATCGATGCTCGGGCGCCCGCCATCGCGCGATACTGATCCCCGAGCCGTCGTAGCGCGGCCGGAAGGTCGAGGCGATGACGATGCTGGTCTGCCAGGTGTCCTTTGGGTTCCGATTGAACAGCTTCTCGAGCGCGCGGCGCGCGGGGGTAAACAGCACGGCATCGAATCATCAGCTTATCCTCTTGGTGCTGTCAGCTTTACTGGAAGAAGCTCAGCGCGAACCGGCGCGCGGCGGCGGTCGCACCGCAGCTGCGCATGTTGCCCTCGCTCATTTTACCCGCGCCGCGCGCACCCTATCCTGCCTCGAGAGCCCGATCTACTCGCTCGGGCGTCTCGCCTTCCGGCTGAGACGCTGCGGCGTCGGCGGATCGGGCGGCCCGTCATTGCCGTCGTCGGGCTGCGGGCCGGGATCGTCGATCTCGGGATATGACGGCTCGGGTCAATGCAGCAAGATACCGGTTGGCCAGCCGGTAAAGTCCGAGGCACCGGAGTCGGCGAAGCTGACACAGGCTGGGCGGTCGGTCCTCCTAATGCGAGGCGAGTCAGCAGCAAGTACAGCAATTCGCATGCCAGTATGCCCCGCCGACGAGCCGGCCCGGCCGCCGGACGGGTTGGCCGGGGTTGGCCGCCGGACGGGTTGAAACCGGGCTCGGTCGCCGCGTGCCGGGCATTCCTTACATCCGGCACTGAAAATTTTTCAGATCCGCCGCGCGCTGCAGGGTCTCCGCCCCGCCGGCGGCGGGCACTGCCGATCGGCACGAGGCTTGCTTATTCGAAAGCACTAACACCCAGAGGGCGAGCGATGCAATTCTTTACCCGATCCCCATTCCCGACCTCAGCGGAAGTCGAGAGCCGAGCGGTGATGCGCGCGCTCGACCAAGCCGCCGACAAGGACCAACGCCCGCAGCCCGCGCGTCCCACCGAGGAGCGTCCCACCGAGGAGCGTCCCACCGAGGAGCGTCGCATCGAGGAGCGTCGCATCGACCGCGCGCTCGAGGACACCTTCCCGGCCAGCGACCCGCCGGCCACCGGCGGCGTGACCCGTATCGATCCGGCCACGCCAGCCCATCAGCCGCCCGATCGCGACGAACCTGGCTCGCCCTGAACGGGCCAGGCGCTCATTGCAGCAGCTCATTGCACCGGGGGTCAAAGATTCACCTGATTAGTTACTTGACTCCGAAACCATCAACACAAAGCGCGGATGAGGTTTTGTCGTAACGGCGGCCCGAAGCAGGAGCCGCGCCATCGCGGGCAAATCGAAACGGCGGTTGAAATGGTAGGCGAATTCAGCGAGATAGCGATGGGCATATTGGGCGTGATTGATAGCGTGGTACGTGCCTTTGAGGGCCGTTTTCAGGTTGCCGAGCATCGTGTTGACCCAGCGGAACTCGGGGGGGCGCTGCGCGGCCTGACGGCCACCGCCCGTGACATGGCGTTCATGACTGGCAGCTTTTTGCGTCACGCCGTCGAAACACCACAGGCCATCGGAAACGACGCACGCGGTGGGCATCAGGCTGCCGGCTGCCCAGACCTCAAGGGCCGCTTTGGTAAAGCCCGGCACGGGCGAGAGCCGTATGAACAGAGGGCGGCCATCGTCAGAGGTCTGCACGGCCGCCACAAACGGCGTCTTGCCGGGCGCGCCACGC
>JAYFRX010000120.1:0-7332 GCA_040946945.1 Burkholderia sp.
GCGTCACCAGGTAGATCGCCAGAAACCAGGTCGTCAGCGGCAATTTCGTCTTCTCGAATATCGTTCGGACGATCGACGAGCATTGGTACCGGCAGGACTGGCTCATGCATTCCCACAGTCGCCGGCCGTTGTGGGCGCTGGCGTAGCGCGCGCCCTTGCGTCGAGGGCACACCCAGCCATCTGGCCAGCGAGACTCGACCAGCGCGGCCTCGCATTGCGCTTCGTTGCCGTACTGCTCCTGAAATTCTTTCATCGACAGACGGGTCTGAAACTGGATTCTGTTCATGGGCATGGCGCACGCTCCGTAAGCATCTGGCGAACGATACTTGATTTCATGTCTGCTTCGGAGTCAAGTAACTAATTAGGATAGCCCATAGCTCTACCAACATCCGTTGCTACTCGCTCGGTTTTAGTCGACCCGTAGCCGGCCGGTGTTAACGCTGTTCCCGCGCCTAAAGGAGCGCCGCAAGCAGGTTGCCGGTACGCTGTCTGTAGGGAAGCGCCAGATGCTCGCGGTCGGCCGGACGCTGATGGGCAAGCTCGATCTACTGATGCTCAATGAGCCCAGCCTCGGGCTCGCTCCCTTGATCGTCAAGGAGATCTTCCACGTCGTCATCGCGCTACGCTGCGCGGCACGGGCGTGGCCACGCTGTTGATAGAACGGAATGCGTGTGTGGCCATGCAGATCTTCGATCACGTCTATGTGATGGAGAAACCGGCGAATTCGTGCTCGACGGACCGAAAGCGGAGTTGGTGCAGAACCCGCGTATAATCGACAGCCACCTCGGGCTGGCTCGTCAGTCCGACTGAAATCGAGTGGGCATGGCGTCTGGCGGTCCCGGTGGTGTTGAAAAAAGCGGCGTGTTTCACGTGAAACGCGCCGTTTTTGTTGATCGTCTGTTCGGCCGATATTTTGGCCAAAAGCGAACCAGTTATAATTTGCCACATACTTCTCTCTCAGGTTCGCGTACGTTCTGACACTAAATCCGCAATGCTTTATCCCACTGAATTTGACGTGATCGTTGTCGGCGGCGGTCATGCCGGCACGGAAGCCGCTTTGGCTGCCGCTCGCATGGGCGTGAAAACGCTGCTTCTGACCCACAATATCGAAACGCTTGGCCAGATGAGCTGCAACCCGTCGATAGGCGGGATCGGCAAGGGCCACTTGGTAAAGGAAGTCGATGCGCTCGGCGGTGCCATGGCGATTGCCACCGACGAAGCCGGCATCCAGTTCCGGGTCCTGAATTCGTCTAAGGGCCCGGCCGTGCGTGCCACGCGTGCCCAGGCCGACCGTCTGCTCTACAAGCAAGCGATCCGCAGCCGTCTCGAAAATCAGCCGAATCTCTGGTTGTTCCAGCAAGCCGTAGATGATCTGATCGTCGAGGGTGAGCGCGTGGTCGGTGCCGTGACCCAGATCGGCATTCGCTTCCGGGCGCGCGCAGTGGTGCTGACGGCCGGTACCTTCCTCGACGGCAAGATCCACGTTGGTCTCAACAATCACATGGGTGGTCGGGCAGGGGATCCTGCCGCCGTCTCGCTGTCATCGCGCCTCAAGGAGCTAAAATTGCCGCAAGGCCGGCTCAAGACCGGTACGCCGCCGCGTATCGATGGCCGCTCGATCAACTTCTCGAGGTTCGAAGAGCAGCCGGGTGATCTCGATCCGGTGCCGGTGTTTTCCTTCTTGGGCCGCGTCGAGATGCATCCTCGCCAGATGCCTTGCTGGGTTACGCATACCAACGAGTGCACGCACGACATCATCCGCAGCGGTCTCGATCGCTCGCCGATGTACACCGGCGTGATCGAGGGCGTTGGGCCGCGTTACTGCCCGTCGATCGAGGACAAGATTCACCGCTTCGCCTCGAAGGACTCGCACCAGATCTTCCTCGAACCGGAAGGGCTGACTACCAACGAGTTCTACCCGAACGGGATCTCGACCAGCCTGCCGTTCGACGTGCAGCTCGACCTGGTGCATTCGATGCGCGGCCTCGAGCACGCGCACATCCTGCGCCCCGGCTATGCGATCGAATATGACTACTTCGATCCGCGCTGCCTGAAGGCTTCGCTGGAAACCAAGGCGATCGAGGGCCTATTCTTTGCGGGCCAGATCAACGGCACGACGGGTTATGAAGAGGCCGCCGCGCAAGGGCTGCTGGCTGGGATCAATGCCGGCCGTTATCCCCAGGAGAGGGATGCCTGGTGCCCGCGTCGCGACGAAGCTTACCTGGGCGTGCTGGTCGACGATCTCGTCACCCGCGGCGTGTCCGAGCCTTATCGGATGTTCACCAGTCGTGCCGAGTACCGCCTGAGTCTGCGTGAAGACAATGCCGATATGCGCCTGACCGAGATTGGCCGCGAACTCTGTGTGGTCGACGACGCGCGATGGGATGCGTTCTCGCGCAAGCGCGATGCTGTTTCACGTGAAACAGAACGGCTGCGCTCAACCTGGGTGACGCCGACAACGTTGCCAGCCGAAGACGCAACGATGCTGCTCGGCAAGACGATCGATCATGAGTACAGCCTGGCTGATCTGCTGCGTCGCCCCGGCGTGAGTTATGCCGGCGTCTGCGGCTTGCGCGGGGGAGAGTGCGGGCCGGCCGAGCCTCTCGCCGAGGATCCGGTGCTGCTCGCGCAGATCGAGGAACAGATCGAGATCGGCATCAAGTACCAGGGTTATATCAAGCGTCAGGCTGGCGAGATCGAGCGAAACGGCGCGCATGAAAACACCCGTCTGCCGGAAGGGATCGACTACGCCGAAGTGCGTGGGCTGTCTTTCGAGGCACGTCAGCAACTGAACCAGCATCGTCCTGAAACGATCGGCCAGGCCTCGCGGATCTCGGGCATCACGCCGGCGGCGATCTCGCTGCTGATGGTCCACCTGAAGCGTGGCCTGGGTCGTCGTGGTGCCTCAGGCGCGGGCGAAGTGAGAGACAGAAACGTCCCGACCCAGCAATGACGGCGCGAAAAACGGTGGCGGTCTCATCCCGCGAGGCGCTGCATGAACTGCTGAACGACGGGCTCGATTCGCTCGGCATCCAACTGGAGCCGGCGCAAGTCGCCAAGCTGCTCGACTACGTGGCGCTGCTCGGCAAATGGAACGCGGTCTACAACCTGACCGCGATCCGCGACCCGCGGCAGATGCTGATCCAGCACATCCTCGATTCGATGTCGATCATCTCGCATCTGCGCGACCTCGATGTGAAGACGGCGCTCGACGTCGGCTCGGGCGGCGGCCTGCCCGGCATCGTGCTGGCGATCGTGTTCCCGCATTGGCAGGTCACGCTCAACGATATCGTCCACAAGAAGTCCGCATTCCAGACCCAGGCGAAGGCCGAGCTGAAACTGGCCAATTTATCGGTCGTCACCGGCCGCACGGAGTCACTGCGTCCTGGCCATGAAGTACCGGGCCAGTTCGACGCGATCGTCTCGCGTGCCTTTGCCGATCTGTCGGACTTCGTGGTGCTCGCGCGGCATCTGGTGGCACCGGGTGGGGGGATCTGGGCGATGAAGGGCGTCTTGCCAGAAGACGAAATCTCGAGCCTGCCGGCAGGCTCGCAAGTGCGCCAGAAAATTCGGCTCACGGTGCCCGCGCTCGACGCGGAACGGCACCTGATCGAAGTCGGCGTTGACGAAGCACAATGAAATTGGGGCGCGGTGAATCCGCGCCCGATGTCTTAGAAAATAGGGACAAGCCAACGATGGCAAAAATCTTCTGCGTGGCCAACCAGAAGGGGGGCGTTGGCAAGACGACGACGACAGTCAATCTCGCCGCGAGTCTCGCTGCCCAACAGCAGCACGTATTGCTGATCGATCTGGACCCGCAGGGCAATGCCACCATGGGCAGCGGCGTCGACAAGGCGGCCTGCGAGACGACCGTCTACGAGGTGCTGGTCGATGGCGTGGGCATCGAGCAGGCGTGCGTGCGCCCCGAGTCGCTCGACTACGACGTGCTGCCGGCGAATCGCGAACTGGCGGGCGCGGAGATCGAGTTGGTAGGCGTCGAGAATCGTGAGCGACAGCTGAAAGCCGCGCTCGAGAAGGTGGCCGATCAATACGATTTCGTGCTGATCGACTGTCCGCCCGCGCTGTCGCTGCTGACGCTGAACGGGCTGTGCTCGGCGCACGGCGTGGTGATCCCGATGCAGTGCGAGTACTTCGCGCTGGAAGGGCTGTCTGACCTGGTCAACACCATCAAGCAGATCCACGCGAACCTGAATCGAGATCTGAAGGTGATCGGTCTGCTGCGCGTGATGTTCGATCCGCGCATCACGCTGCAGCAGCAGGTGTCCGACCAGCTGAAGGCGCACTTCGGCGACAAGGTTTTCGATGCTGTCATTCCGCGCAATGTACGGCTTGCCGAGGCGCCCAGCTACGGGTTGCCCTGCGTGGTGTTCGACCGCGCCTCGCGGGGCGCGCAGGCGTACTTGCAGTTCGGCGCGGAAATGATCGAGCGGGTGAGGGCGCTTTGACGCGTCGCGCCATCGGACCAGAAAACGAGGGAAATACGATGAATGCGGTAGCGAAGAAGAAAGGTCTGGGGCGCGGGCTCGAGGCCCTGCTCGGCGGTAACGCTGACATCACCGAATCAGTGAAGATCGAGGGCGCGCTGAACACGCTGTCGCTCGACAAGCTGCAGACCGGCAAGTACCAGCCACGCACGCGCATGGACGAGGGTGCGCTGCAGGAGCTCGCGGCCAGCATTCGTGCACAGGGCGTGATGCAGCCGATCCTGGTGCGCCCGATCGGCACCGAACATTTCGAGATCATCGCTGGCGAACGCCGCTTCCGGGCCGCGCACCTGGCCGGGCTCGCCGAGGTGCCGGTGCTGATCAAGGAAGTGACCAACCAGGCTGCCGCCGCGATGGCGCTGATCGAGAACATCCAGCGCGAGGATCTCAACCCGCTCGAAGAGGCGCACGGCATCCAGCGCCTGCTCGACGAGTTCAGCTTCACGCACGAGCAGGCCGCCGAGGCCGTGGGGCGCTCGCGCAGCGCCGTGTCGAATCTCCTGCGCCTGCTGAACCTGGCCGCGCCGGTGCAGACCATGCTGCTGGCCGGCGATCTCGACATGGGCCATGCGCGGGCGCTGCTGGCCGTCGATTCGGCTACCCAGATCACGCTGGCGCACCAGGTGGTGAACTGCCGCCTGTCGGTGCGAGAGACCGAGAAGCTGGTCGCGCAGACCACCAAGGAAGCGCCGGCTCTGAAGGCCAAGGATGACGGCGGGCGCGACACGCGGCGCCTCGAGGAAGAGCTGTCCGACATGCTGGCCTCGAACGTGAAAATCAAGCTCGGCCGCCGCGGCCGCGGGCAATTGACGATCGATTTCGGCGATCTCGATGCGCTCGAGGGCATCCTCGTGCGCCTGCGCGGCAATATCGCAGCCTGAGTGCCGATAAGTGAAGTTAGCGCGTGGGTTTGCCCCGCTCCGCTGGTTCGCCTTCGTCGCGAGCGAGCAGGTGCTGTCAATTCTCGTCGTCGCCCTGGTGATCCTGCAGATCGCGCGGCTGGTCGACTGGCAGACCGTCACCACGCTGGCCGGCCTGCTAATGGTGACCAAGGCGCTGGAGCTATCGGGCTTCCTGATGTGGCTCGCGCACCGCATCGTGCATCACGTGCGCAGTGATGAGCGCTCGCTGGCGATGCTGCGGATCGTGTTCGCGGCCCCCGTGCTCGTCACCTTGCTCACCAACGACGTCACCTTGTTCGTGGCAGTGCCGCTGGTGGGTTTCCTTGCAAGCGGCTCACGCCCTTGCCGTTCAAGCGGCTGGCGATCTGTCTGGCGATCGCCGTCAACGCTGATTCGATCGCCACGCCGCTCGGCAATCCGCAGAACCTGTTTCTCTGGCAGCTCAGTGGTGCGTCATTTGGTCGCTTCGTGCTCGCATTGGGACCGCTCGCGCTGATGCTGCTCTTGCTGGCAGCTTGCATGTTCCGTTCAAAAGCACTCCTGATTAGTTACTTTACTCCGATACCCTTAACACACGGCGCGGATGAAGTTTTGTCGTAACGGCGGCCCGAAGCAGGCGCGGCGCCATCGCGGTCAAATCGAAACGGCGGTTGAAACGGTAGGCGAATTCAGCGAGATAGCGATGGGCATATTTGGCGTGATCAATAGCGTGGTACGTGCCCTTGAGGGCTGTTTTCAGGTTGCCGAGCATCGTGTTGACCCAGCGGAACTCGGGGCGCTGCACGGCCTGACGGCCACCGCCCGTGACATCGCGCTCATGACAGGCAGCCTTTTGCGTCACGCCGTCGAAACACAACAGGCCATCGGAAACGACGCACGCGGTGGGCATCAGGCTGCTGGCCGCGCAGACCTCAAGGGCCGTTTTGGTAAAGCCCCCGGCACGGGCGAGAGTCGCATGAACAGAGGACGGCCATCGTCAGAGGTCTGCACGGCCGCTACAAGCGGCGTCTTGCCGCGGGCGCGCTACGCCATTACCGCTGGAGCGTTCCCCGCCCAGATACGCGTCGTCGACCTCGCCCGTTCGTCGATCCGGCGTCGCTCTTCGCGCAGCCACATGGTCTCCAGCAACTTGTGCTTGATGAGCCAGACCGTCTTGTAGCTCACGCCCAACTGGCGTTTGAGCTCCAGTCCGCTGATGGCATTCTTGCTCTGCGTCACCAGGTAGATCGCCAGAAACCAGGTCGTCAGCGGCAATTTCGTCTTCTCGAATATCGTTCCGACGATCGACGAGCATTGGTAACGGCAAGACTGGCTCAGGCATTCCCACAGTCACCGGCCGTTGTAGGCGCTGGCGTAGCGCGTGCCCTTGCATCGAGGGCACACCCAGCCATCGGGCCAGCGAGACCCGACCAGCGCGGCCTCGCATTGCGCTTCGTTGCCGTACTGCTCCTGAAATTTTTTCATCGACAGACCGGCCTAAAACTGGATTCTGTTCATGGGCATGGCGCACGCTCCGTAAGCATCTGGCAAACGATACTTGATTTCATGCCTGCTTCGGAGTCAAGTAACTAATCAGGAATCCGTAAGAGCTAATTTATCGATCGCTTAGAGGCCAGTTCAAAACCAATGAGGGGCTGTTTACTTTCTCGGCAAGCTGTTAGCCTTGGATGTCTGAACAACGGAACCCAAGGGATGGAAGCGCCAATCATTGAGGACTACTGGTGGACACTGATCGAACCGTTACTGCCGCCGCCCAAGCCCCAGCGCAAAGAGCAATCCTGGTCGCCCACGCGTATCCGATCGGGCCGCGTTGAATGGCATCCTGTTCGTGTTGAAAACCGGTCTGCGATGGAACCATCTGCCAACCCTATTGGGCTTTGGCTCCGGCGCGACCTGCTGGCGACGACTGAACGACTGGCGCAAAG